>JAGHTQ010000051.1 GCA_018065295.1 Candidatus Colimonas fimequi
ATTTAGTTGGAAAGGATGAAAGATATGGACTTTTCATTAACAAAAGAACAGGCTATGCTCAAGAAACTGGCTGCACAGTTCGCAGAAGAAGAACTCGAACCTATCGCAGCTGATATCGACCGTGATCATGCGTTTCCAGTAGAAAACTTTGATAAGATGGTAAAGTTAGGATTCACAGGAATCGGCGTTAAGGAAGAGTATGGCGGCACAGGCGGTGGCATGCTGGAAAAGGTTATCGCTGTATCAGAATTCGCTAAGAAGTGTATGGCTTCAGCAGCAACTCTTTCAATTCACCTGATCGCTCCACACGCAATTCAGGACTTCGGAACAAAGGAACAGAAAGAAAAGTATCTGCCAAGACTGACTAAGGGCGGCGAACTCGGCGCATTCGCACTGACAGAACCAAACGCAGGATCAGACGCAGCAGGCGTTAAGACAGTTGCAGTTTATGACGAAGCAACTGATGAATACGTAATCAACGGTACTAAGTGCTTCATCTCAGGTGGTGCTAGAGCTGGCGTCCTGGTAATCTTCGCTATGACAGAACCTAAGCTCGGTACTAGAGGCATGTCAGCATTCATCATCGAAAAGGGAATGCCAGGCTTCACATATGGTAAGATCGAAAGCAAGATGGGTATCAGAGGTTCAGAAACAGCTGAACTGGTATTCGAAGATCTGAGAGTTCCAGCAGCAAACCTGCTTGGTAAGAAGAACGGCGGATTCAAGATCGCTATGAAGGCTCTGAACGCAGCAAGAATCGGTGTTGCAGCTCAGGCTCAGGGCGTTGCTGATGAAGCAGTAGCACTTTCAGTTCAGTACTCAAAGGAAAGAGTACAGTTCGGTAAGCCAATCGCAGCTCTCCAGGGTATCCAGTGGTACATCGCTGACATGGCTACAAGATCAGAAGCAGCTAGAAACTTAACTTACTATGCAGCATGGCTTGCTGACACTGGTAAGGACTTCATGAAGGAAGCTGCAATGTGCAAGTACTATGCAGCAGAAAACGCTCGTTTCGTAACTAACCTTGGTCTGCAGATCCACGGTGGTTATGGTTACATGAACGACTACCCACTCGAAAGAATGTACAGAGATGCTAAGATTACTGAAATCTACGAAGGTACTGCAGAAGTACACAAGGTAGTTATTTCAAGAGCAGTAATGGCATAATTAGGAAGGGAGAGCACTAAAAATGAGAATTTATGTATGTGTAAAACAGGTTCCTGATACATCTGGCGTTGTAGCAGTAAACGAAGACGGTACTCTGAACAGAGCGTCAATGCAGACTATCATCAACCCTGATGACTTAATCGCTATGGAACAGGCACTTATGATCAAGGATGCAACTGATTGTCAGGTAACTGCAATCACAATGGGACCTCCTCCTGCAGAAGGAATGCTGAGAGAACTGTTAGCAATGGGTGCTGACGATGCTATCCTGGTATCAGCTAGAGAATTCGGCGGATCAGATACATTCGCAACATCACAGATTCTGGGCGCAGCTATCGACTACACTGGTCTTGGCGAAGACGACATGATCTTCTGCGGCAGACAGGCTATCGACGGCGATACAGCTCAGGTTGGTCCACAGATCGCAGAAAAGCTGCGTCTCCCACAGATTTCATACGCAGATGAAATCGTTAAGGAAGGTAACGAAGTAACAGTTAAGAGAATCCTCGAAGACGGTTACATGATGATTAAGCAGCAGACTCCTTGCCTCGTAACTTGCATGGCAGGTCAGGACAAGAAGGCTAGAATGATGTCACTGTCAGGTATCAACGCAGCTTACAAGAAGCCATACACTGTACTGGACTTCGAAGCTCTGAAGGAACACCCATTCATCGAACTGGACAAGATCGGTCTTAAGGGTTCACCTACAAACATCTTCGTATCATTCACACCTCCACTCAAGGGCATTGGCCAGATGCTGGAAGGCGCTGACAAGAAGACAACTGATACATTAGCTAACATCTTATTAGAAAAACACGTTATCTAAGAGAAAGGAGATAAAATCATGGCATTTAACAGCAGCGATATTGGTGCTTTTGAGAATATTTGGGTATTCTGTGAACAGAGAAATGGTGTTATGATGAACACTTCATACGAACTGGTTTCAGAAGCAAGAAAGCTTGCAGACGAAAGAGGTTCAAAGTTAGTTGGTCTGCTTCTCGGACATAACGTAGAAGGACTGGCTAAGGATCTGGGTGGATACGGTGCTGACGAAGTTATCGTAATCGACGATCCAGCTCTCGAAATTTATACAACAGATGCATACACTAAGGCTATTTGCGACTGCGCAATGGATCTTAAGCCAGAAGTAATTCTTCTTGGTGCATCAAACATCGGTAGAGACCTTGGTCCTAGATGTGCAGCTAGACTGACAACTGGTCTGACAGCTGACTGTACTCATCTGGACATCGACATGAACGTATATACTGACTTCCTGAAGAAGGCATCAACTCTTCCTGAAGCAAGATACGAGAAGTTCCCTATGGACGACGTTAACCTTAAGATGACAAGACCTGCATTCGGCGGACACCTGATGGCTACAATCATCTGCCCAAGATTCCGTCCATGTATGTCAACAGTAAGACCTGGCGTAATGAAGAAGGCTCCATTCGATCAGGCTAAGGCTGACGCTTGCGTTATCACTCCATACGCTGTAAGCATTACAGAAGCAGATCTGAAGACAACAGTTCTCGACGTTGTTAAGGCAACAAAGAAGATCGTTGACCTGATCGGTGCAGACGTAATCGTTTCAGTAGGTAGAGGTATCAGCAAGGATATCGAAGGCGGTATCAAGCTTGCAGAAGAACTTACAGAAGCATTCGGCGGCGGCGTTGTTGGCGGCAGCCGTGTAACAGTTGACTCAGGTTGGCTCTCACCTGACCACCAGGTAGGCCAGACTGGTAAGACAGTACATCCTAAGGTATACGTAGCTCTGGGTATCTCAGGCTCAATCCAGCACAAGGCTGGCATGCAGGATTCAGAACTGATCATCGCAGTTAACAAGGATCCTGACGCTCCTATCTTCGAAATCGCTGATATCGGTATCTGCGGCGACCTGTTCAAGGTAGCTCCACTGATGATTCAGTCACTGAACGAAGCTAGAGCATCTAAGTAATTTGATATAATTTAACATCTCACTGTCTGGCTTATGCCGGGCAGTGGGGTATTGTTATATATCGGAATTAATGGAGGAAATTAAATGAAAACTGTATTTGAAGGATTAAAGGTTATTGACCTTACTTCAGCTCTGAATGGTCCACAGTGTACAATGTTCCTGGCAGACTATGGTGCAGAAGTAATCAAGATTGAACCTCTTGGCGGTGAACAGTGCCGTACATGGGGTCCTTTCGAACCAAATTCTGGCGAAAGTGCATTCTTCGCAACATATAACAGAAACAAGAAGGGCTGCACACTTAACCTGAAGTCAGAAAAGGGTAGAGAAATGCTCTATGAACTGGTTAAGGATGCTGACGTTCTGGTAGAAAACTACAAGGGCGGCGTAACAAAGAAGCTGGGCGTTGACTATGAAACAATCAAGAAGATCAACCCTAACATCATCTACGCTTCATCATCAGGTTTCGGCCAGACTGGTCCTATCTCACACAGACCTTGCTATGATATCGTAGCACAGGCTATGGGTGGTATGCTGAACCTGACTGGTTTCAAAGAAACAGCTCCTGTTAAGGTTGGTCCTTCAGTAGCTGACCACGTTACAGGTATCTTCCTTTGCGTAGGTCTTCTGATGGCTCTGTATCACAGAGAAAAGACTGGCGAAGGTCAGATGGTAGACGTATCAATGATGGACGTTATGATCGCTATTCTGGAAAACGCTATCCCTACTTACACAGTATGCGGCGAAATTCCTGAAAGAAACGGTAACATCGACCCATCAATCGCACCATTCGACGTATTCAGCTGCAAGGATGGTTATGTAGCACTTGGCGTTGGTAACGACAGAATGTTCGACAAGTTCTGCAAGACAATTGGTCACGAAGAACTTCTCTGCGACAAGTATGCAACTAACGATCTGAGACAGAAGAACTATCTTGATGGACTGAGACAGACAATCGAAGATTGGACTGACCTGTACACTAAGAAGGAAATCGAAGCAATCATGGACGAAGCAGTTATCCCTTGCGGTCCTGTAATGGATATGAAGGAAGTTATCGAACATCCACAGACTCAGGCTAGAGAAATGATCGTTCCTATCGAACATCCAACAGCTGGTACTATGGATCTTCTTGGCTGCGTAATCAAGATGTCAGAAACTCCTGGTGCTATCGTAACTGCAGCACCACTTGTTGGACAGCACAACCGTGAAGTATTCGGACTTACTGAAGAAGAAGAAAAGCAGTTAATCGAAGAAGGAGTTATCTAACTCTTCCTTTAAAAATATTACTCATGAACAATATGAAATATTAAAAAGGAGAAAAGACATGAGAAAAGTATCATACTTAAGCTACAACATGACAACAGCTGACGCTAACTCACCTGACGGTATCGTTCCAGTAGGTAGACAGTTCGACTTCATCGGCGACGTAGAAACAGAAAACATGATTCTGATCGATGGCGACGAATCACTTTGCCTGGGCTACACTGGCGTAGAAATGTTCGAAGACGTATATGTTGGCGACATGATGGAATACAAGGCAACAACAACTAGAATCAGCGAAGGCTCATCAAGAGACTGCGTTATCGAAGTTCTGAAGCTGGCTACACCTGCATCAAGAGCAGGCGTTGAAGGCGCTAAGGTTGGCGACATGGTATGGTTCGACGAACCTGTACTTTGCTCAAAGGGTAATGTAAGACTGGTAGTTAAGAAGCACCTGCAGAGAGGCGCACAGCCTGACGGTCTTGTTGAAGAACCTTGGTTCGAAAACGAAGACTTCCCAGGAACTGGCTTCGATCCAGATCACCCAAATCACATGGAATTCAGATACAGAATGTCAGACAGAGACGTATTCTATCTTGGTGGCGTAGTTAACGGCGCAAGAAACCTGACTCTCATGGAAGACACTGCTAAGAGACTGATGGCTAGAGAATTTGGTAACACTGGTCACATCGTTAAGGTAGAAAAGGTTAGACTGTATGAACCATGCTACGCTGGCGACTACCTGGTATACTATGCAAGAGTTAACAAGGTTATCGGCGACAAGATCGTAATCGAAGTTAGAAACTTCAAGTACATCGACCTGCCAGAAAACCCAGAATTCCCAAGCTCAATCGACGTTCTTGCTGAACCTAAGTTCTGCACAAACGTACAGTATGTTTTCGAAACTTACAAGTAGGATATAAAGCTTAATTTATAATAACTATTAAGAGAGGACCTTTATGGTCCTCTTTTTTTGTTTTGTATTTACCTATGTACAAAGTGGCCACAGTGATGGTATAATTGTCATAATTGTTGACACCTTTAATATCGGAGGCTTTAATGGAGCAGAAAGAATATTATTGCATAGGTGAAGTATCATCTATTTGTAACATTTCAATAAGAACACTTCGTTATTACGACGAAATTGAACTTATAGTTCCAGAAATCAGAAAAGAAGACAGTAAGTATAGGTATTACAGCAAGGAACAGATGGTAACAATCATCATCGTTCGCAAGCTGAGACTCATGGGATTCGGACTTAAGGAGATTAAGCAGATCGTTACTCATAACGAAGTTAATATGCTTAAGAACTGCATCGAAGAGAGACTGACTAAGATTACTCAGGAAATCGCAGAACTTCAGGCGAGAGCAGAAGAAGGAGAAGATTTCTTAAGAAGACTTAACAGCGGTAGAGAAATCCTTAACCTTTATGATGAAGACGAAGCGTTCGAAGATAAGACATTCGATGAAATCAAGATCGAAGACATTCCTGAAATCAGCATGTACTATGACAGGAAGCTGATGGAATCATATCGTAACGAAGATGTTTCTCTTGAGAGATGGGTAGGAATTAACGAAGAAGTTGCTAAGCTTGGCCTGCGCGCTATCGGACCGATCATCGTAACATTCCATACTGGACTTCTCGATCAGTTCATGTCTAAGGACTGTGAAATCGAATTCGGTATTCAGGTAGCAGCAAGCGAATGTGATAAGGTAAGAAAGTTCGGTAACTTCAAGGCCGTTACTATTTATCATGTAGGTCCATACAAGGATATCATCAAGACTTACATTAAGGCACTTCAGTGGATTAATGAGAATGGATATTCAGTAATCGGTCCTGTATCAGAAGAGTTTATCATTTCACCAGTTGACGTTACTAACGAGAGTGAACACGTTACTAAGATTCTCTTCCCAATTGAATAATTAAGCGTATTTAGGGCGAACCAGAAGGTTCGCTCTTTTTTTGTTGGAAAAAGATGGAAGAAATTACCAAAAGGCTATTTACAAATATTACCAATTATTGTAATATCATAGCGAAAGGAAAAATATGGAAATGAAAACCGACACACCATTCCATTACGGCTACAGTCGTGATGAAGTGAAAGAGTACATTAACCATGTCAGAGCAGTCCTTACAAGTGAAGGCGATAACATTTCTGACCAGGCAGCACTTAGCAGAATTGAAGAATACGTATTCTCCCTGCCAAAGGCTGATAACTGTTCATATCAGGATAATATGAATCTTGTAAGTAGAATATATTATTCACTTCGCAAAGAGATGGATATTCTTCAGCCGTATGTGGAGGATAGGTCTATAACTGAAATCATGGTTAATGGCAAGGACGACATTTTCATAGAGAGGGAAGGCAAATTAGAGAGATGTGATTTAGCCTTCGATACAACTGAAGATCTGGAGGAACTCATTAGACGAATCGCTGCCAGAGTGCACCGAGAAATTAATGAGCTTAATCCAATTGTTGATGCAAGACTTTCTGATGGCTCTAGAGTTAATGCAGTGTATAAGAACATTGCACTTAATGGTCCCATTCTGACCATTCGTAAATTTCCGGAGAAGATTATGAGCATGAATGATTTACTTGAGAGTGGGAGTATAACAAATGAGGCGGCAGAATTTCTGGATATCATAGTGAAGGCTGGCTATAACTGTTTCATCTGCGGAGGAACGTCAAGTGGCAAGACCACCTTGCTGAATGTTTTATCCCAATCCATCCCCCCCGAAGAACGTGTTGTAGTTATAGAAGATTCAGCAGAGCTGCAGATCGAGCACGTGAAGAATATAGTAAGGCTCGAATGCAGAGAAGCAAATGTGCAAGGCAAGGGACAGGTCGATATGTCCAGGCTCGTTAAAGCCAGTCTTCGTATGAGACCGAGCAGAATTTTGATCGGTGAGGTTAGAGGTAAAGAAGTAATGGATATGATACAGGCACTTAATACAGGTCATAGTGGTTGTCTTAGTACTGGCCATGCTAACAGCATTGACGGAATGCTAAGAAGGCTTGAAGCTATGTTTCTTCAGGCTGCGGATTTCCCAGTTGAAGCAATGAGAAGCCAGATTGCTGAAGGAATCGACATTATTATTCATATGAGCAGGCTGCCAGATGGAAGCCGTAAGGTAATGGAGATTTCAGAACTTGCAGGATTTGATGGTCATGAGATTTCATTAAACTGCCTGTTTAAATATAAGGAGAATGTGGGAGAAGAGAAAGGAGGCGGAGTTTGCAGTACTGGGAATAAACTTATTCATCGTGAGAAACTCTCTCTGTCAGGGTTAAATATATGATACGGGATTATTCGGTATATAACCTTGAGGGTAGAGAGAAGGCACTGTTTTATGGCATAGGGTATATATGTATTTTTACTGCCTGCTACCTTTTTTATCATAGTCTATTCTTGGCAATGGCATCCGGGGTATTGGTGAAGTGGTTGCGGCCATATGCCGAGAAGAAACTAGCAGACCGTAGGTGCAGTCAGTTAAATATGCAGTTTAAGGATCTGCTCTATTCATTGTCAGCATCAGTTGCTGCAGGACGTCAGATGTCAGAAGCTCTAATTGAAGCATATGATAATCTTCGCGTTTTGTACGACGAGGCAGATCTCATAATGGTTGAGCTAGGACATATGAGACGAAGCATGCTTAATAATAAAGAAAGCGACAAGGTCTTGCTTCAGGATTTCGCATACAGATCCAGAAGTGAAGACATAAGCAACTTCGTTCAGGTATATGTTACGTGCAGAAATATGGGTGGGAATTTAGAGAAAATAATAGGACATTCGTGCCAGATTCTTACTGATAAGATGAATATTGAGAAAGAGATTAGAGTAATAACAAAACAGAAACAGGTTGAAGGTCGCATCATAGCACTGATGCCATTAGTCATGCTTCTCATTATGAATATAACATCAAACTCATATATTGAGCCGTTATATTCTAGCGTCATGGGAAGGGTGATAATGACTGGTTCACTCATAGCTATGGGGGCCGGAATCTATCTTATGGAGAAGATATCTGCAATAGATATATAAATATTAGGGATGTTAGAGACAGTAAATCATAAGACTAAGAAGCAGATTAAACTCATAATACTCGTAGGAATCGTCATGCTCCTGGCGGATATGGCTGCGTCTTTTGCCTCTCCACAAATAACAATAATCCAGTCAGGAAATGAACTGTTTATGATAAGGCCTAAGCTGGGAGCATCGCGAATTCATGAGACTTTCACTGCTACGGTTAAGGATGATACGGGATCTTTTAAGAAGAAATTCGATATTACGTTGGATCCGGTAGGAGACGAAACACAAGTGATTGCAAGGAATTCAGAGGTTTCGACTATGACAGAGCGGCAGCGGTCAGAGTATGAACTTCGAATGATTACGGGAGCACTGAATAGTGACTGCACCTCACCCAAGGTGCTGCTTCCCACAAGTCTCAAGACGGGAGCATCAGTCCGGTGGCACCGGGAGAAGAGGAATAATGGCCCTTTTATTGCCCTTCTTACAATGGTCCTTGTAGCATGTGTTTACATTAATCAGCATAGTGAAGCTAAGAAAGAGCGTGATAGGAGATTTGAATCTGTCATGGGTCAGCTTCCTCAGTTCGTCAATAGACTTGTGTTGTTATTAAGTGCTGGACTTGTGCTAAGTTCTGCGTTTGAGAAAACAGTATCGGAGACCATCGGATACAGCAGAAATGATAAGGATTATTTCACCGTTAATATGAAACGAATATATACTTCGGTTCACGGAGCCAACGGATCATTTAACGAAGAGTTTAGAGATTTCGCAAGGGCAAGTGGAATTAAAGAACTGATGCGTATTTCAAATATAATCAGCGACAACATTAGTAAAGGGGTAGAACTTAATGAGAAGCTGGAAGGCGAGAGTCAGCTTCTGTGGATTAACCGTAAGAAACTTTGCGAGGAGAGGGGAAGGCTGGCGGAGACTAAGCTGACATTACCATTGGTAATGTTCCTCATGGTGCTCGTAGTGATTACGGTGGCACCAGCTTTGCTGGAGATTTAGGGAGAAGAGAAAATGAGAGAAAAATCAGGTAAGGTTAAGGAATTTGTAACTAAAAAATTTCATATGGACGCTAGAAGTAAGAAGGGAATGGAACTTGTTCAGGTGGCTATCATGGTAGCTATCGCTGTCGCCTTGGGACTGATCTTCAAGACTCAGATAACAGACTTCGTCAACAGAACCTTCGAAGGACTTAACAACTTCTAAATGAACGTTCGCAGTAAGAAAGGGAGTTACATTATGGAGGCAGCCATTGTACTCCCTATAATTATTATGGTGATAATTACTGTGGTTCTCATCGTTATGTTTTTTTATTCCCAGGTTCAGAGGCAGTGTGAAATGCACATATTCCTCAGGGCCAATGCGGCGAACATAACGGGGAAGACAGTATATCTTGATGACGTGTCCTGGGACGGCAGTATTCACAGCAAGGAGCAGCTGTTCGGAGGATACGTGTACGGTAAGGGGTATTTAATTATGGAAGATAAGGGCATTCTATTTAGCAAAGGTACATATACACAGGAAGGGACAAGTCACGTAACTGACGGTGTCAAGTACGTGAGATATTTAAGACTTGTGAAGGGCGCATTTGTCGATGAAGAATAGCAAGAAGGGAAGCAGCAGTGTTTTTCTAATGCTCATTATCGCAACCCTTATGACCATAGTTCTAGGGTTTATGACAGGAGCGAGAAATGAATACATGGCAAGCAGAAGCGACGGTCTTATTAACCTGGCAGCTGATTCTGTCATGTCGGAATACGACTATCAGGTGGAGAAGGAATATGGCCTTTTCATCCTGGGCGGAAGGCGCGGTGCTTTAGAGAATAAGATGCGAAATTATATTGATTTCGGCCTGAGTGATGTGCGTACCGTCAGGACTACCAGCGTGTCTGTTTCTGGCAGCGGTTACTCCCTTGCCAACTGTCAGCAGATTGAGAATCAGATTGTAGATTCCATGAAATATGCACAGGTTCAGGGCCTTCTTGACAGTAAATATAAACTGCCCGATGAACCCAATACCATGAAAGAAGAAGTGCTAAGAAACGGTCAGACCATCGTGTCGCTTCCGTCATATGATATGCCAGAGCTTAGCATCACATCTATTGCAGAGAGCCTGGCGACGGGGATTAAGGGACCTGGGGAAGCTTTGAAACAGGGGACTGACAGTTATCTCATAAACAAGTACGTTATGAGCCATTTTAATAATTCGCTTTATATGAAAGACGAGAATCATTTCTTCAGGAGCGAGGTGGAATACGTTCTTGGCGGTAAGCTGTCGGATAAGGAGAATGATAGGCGTGTGGATATGGCTATTGTAGCCATGAGATTTCCTCTTAATATGAAGTATCTGTTAACGGACAAAGCCAAGATGGAGGAACTTCTTGCTGCGGCAGAAGTCCTGACTCCTGAGGCGGCGCCGGTCACACAGATGATACTTGCATCCTCTTGGGCCTATATGGAGTCTGATAACGACGTTAAGCTTCTGAGAGCAGGATACAAGATACCTATAAGCAAAGATTCACTGACCTGGGCTGTGGATATCGATAGCCTCCTTGATGGACTAAATGAAGGTATGTTTAAGCCGGAGGTTAACAGAGGTAACGATTACGGTGATTATCTTCAGATGCTCCTTTTTGCTACCAATAGCGATATTAAAATGGCCAGGATAATGGACCTTATTCAGATCAATATGAGAATGAACTATGACAGTACCTTCGTCATGGGTGAGCACTGTGTGGGACTTCATGTGTCGGCCAAGGTGAACGGCAGGAAATTCAGCTATGAGAAGATGTATTGATTATAGAAGCAGCAAGGGTTCATACACCGTGGAAACTGCCATTATTTTGCCACTACTAATTCTTGCTATGCTGACCCTGGGATATTTCATCAGGGTCCAGCTGATCTGGGAGAACTGCATGCACGGAGCCTATGATGAAACTGAAATTTGTGCAGCCAAGGCCTGTGACAAGGCAACAAATCTGATGGTAACATCCAAGGTTAAAGCTAGAATTGAGGAAGATAATAAGCAGCTGGATTCTTTGGAAGTAAGCAGGCAGTATTTTGACGACGTGGTAACTGATGAAGGGGTGACTACATACAGAATCAAGGCTGCGACAAGTCTTGAATTACCGGCAGGGTTTGGCAGGGAGTTTCAGCTTGATACCCTGGTAAGATATAGAGGCTTTATTGGTAAGAAGGATTATGATGGCGGCGTTGGAAGAGCCGCCTTAGAGACAGGAAGTATACGAAACCCGGTGATTATTTTTCCTCAGGAAGGGGAGAAATATCACGGGGAGGAGTGTACTTACGTTAAGGCAACGGTAGTGAAGAAGGTGCTCACCGGTCAGCTAAAGAGGGAGTATAGCGCTTGCGGACTTTGCAAATCGGGTAGCGTTGAGAGTGGAAGCATCGTCTATTGCTTCAGAAGCGAGGGTAGTGCCTATCATAGGAGCAATTGTAAGTCCATCGACAGGTACACCATTACCGTTGATAGAGATGAGGCTAAGGATAAGGGGTATACGGCGTGCAGCAAATGCGGCGGGAAGTAACCCTGGGATTGGAGAAAGATATGTGGGAGAACAAGGAATTTAGAGTTCGACTTAGCGAGAACTCTGTACATGATTATGAGAAGGTTATGCTCACGTCTGGGCAGTGCGATTTTTTTATGCCTATGGGATTCATGGGCGATGGGGAAGGTGAAACCGCATGGTATAACTGCAGCGGCTTCGCGCCCCTTAGCAGCTATAAGATTGAG
>JAGHTQ010000119.1 GCA_018065295.1 Candidatus Colimonas fimequi
CGGCAGCGGGCATATAATAATTATCAGTTTGATAAAGTAATAGGAGGAAACAAACATGATTACTAAGGAAATGAAGGAAGCTATCATCAAGGAATACGCTCTTAAGGAAGGCGACACAGGTTCACCAGAAGTACAGGTTGCTCTGCTGACTTACAGAATCAACGACCTGAACGAACACCTTAAGATTCACAAGAAGGACCACCACTCAAGAAGAGGTCTGCTGAAGATGGTAGGTCAGAGAAGAAACCTGCTCGGATACCTGAAGACAAACGATCTGGAGAGATACAGAAGCCTGATCGCTAGACTGGGTCTGAGAAAGTAATAACTTTGTTTATTAGGCGAGGTATTTTGTGCCTCGCCTACATTTATAGTTTGAGAACTTGTCAAAATGGCAAATTTTCGTTTCAAATGGTACGAGAAGAGAAATTAACAGGAGGTAGTTGTTAATTATGAGGTACACAGATTATCACACATTTAGAACAGCAATCGGCGGTAAGCTGATGGAACTGGAAATCGGTAAGGTATGCGAACTGGCTAATGGTCAGGTAATGGTTAAGTATGGTGACACAGTTGTTAACGTAACTGCATGTGCATCAAAGGAACCTAGACCAGATGCTGACTTCTTCCCACTTTCATGCGACTATGAAGAGAAGATGTATGCTGCTGGTAAGATTCCAGGTGGATTTATTAAGAGAGAAGGAAGACCAAGCGAGAGAGCTATCCTTTGCTCAAGACTTATGGACAGACCACTTAGACCACTGTTCCCTAAGGGCTTCTTCAACGACGTACAGGTTGTTGCAACAGTAATGAGCATGGATAACGATGCACCATCAGAAATCGCAGCAATGATCGGTTCATCAGTAGCTCTGGCTATTTCAGATATTCCATGGGATGGTCCTACAGGATCAGTTAAGGTTGGTATGGTAGATGGCGAATTCGTTATCAACCCATCAGTAGAACAGAGAGAAAGAAGCACTATCGACATGACAGTTTCAGGTACTAAGGAAGCTATCATGATGGTAGAAGCTGGCGCACAGGAAGTTCCAGAAGACATCATGCTGGATGCTATCATGTTCGCACATGAAGAAATCAAGAAGATCGTTGAATTCATCGATCAGATTGTAGCAGAAATCGGTAAGCCTAAGATGGCTATCGAACTGTACAAGGTTCCAGAAGACATCGACGCAGCAGTAAGAGAATACGCTGTAGCTAAGATGCGCGAAGCTATCCAGACATACGACAAGATGGAACGTCTTGACAACATGGACGCTGTAGAAGCAGAAACTAAGGAACACTTCGCAGAGATTTATCCTGACAATGCTAAGGACATCGGCAACGTACTGTATGCTATCACTAAGGAAACAGTAAGAGCAATGATCCTTGACGAAGGTATCAGACCTGACAACCGTAAGCTTGACGAAATCAGACCTATCTGGATCGACAACGGTATTCTCCCAAGAACACATGGTACTGGCCTGTTCAAGAGAGGACAGACTCAGGTTCTTTCAATCGCTACACTGGGTCTGCTGTCAGAGAAGCAGACAATCGATGGTATCACTGAACAGACTGAGAAGAGATACATGCATCACTACAACTTCCCACCTTATTCAGTTGGTGAAGCTGGTAGAATGAAGAGCCCTGGCAGAAGAGAAATCGGTCACGGCGCACTGGCTGAGAGAGCACTGATCCCAGTACTCCCATCAGAAGAAGAATTCCCATATGCTATCAGAGTCGTATCAGAAGTTCTTTCATCAAACGGCTCAACATCAATGGGTTCAACATGCGGTTCATGCCTGGCACTGATGGACGCTGGCGTTCCTATCAAGGCTCCAGTAGCAGGTATTGCAATGGGTCTCATCGAGAGAGTAGAAGAAGACGGTTCAAGTAAGTTCGCTATCCTGTCAGATATTCAGGGTATGGAAGACTTCCTGGGCGACAGGGACTTCAAGGTAACTGGTACAGCTAAGGGCGTAACTGCTATCCAGATGGATATCAAGGTTCTCGGCCTTTCAAGAGAAATCCTTGAGCAGGCTCTGCAGCAGGCTAGAGAAGGCAGAATGCACATCATGGGCGAAATGCTTGAAGTACTGCCAGAACCTAAGAAGGAAATGTCACCATGGGCTCCAAGAATCATCACTATCCAGATTAAGCCTGATCAGATCAGAACAGTAATCGGTAAGGGCGGCGAAACAATTAACGGCATTATCGAGAGAACTGGCGTTAAGATCGACATCAATGATGAAGGTCTCGTATTCATCGCATCACCAGATGCAGCTGGTCTTGAAGCAGCTAAGAGAGAAATCGAAATGCTGACTAAGGAACCAGAACCAGGCGAAATCTACGAAGGTAAGGTTACTAGAGTTATGAACTTCGGTGCTTTCATCGAGATTCTCCCAGGTAAGGAAGGTCTGCTCCACATTAGCAAGATGGCTAAGGAGAGAGTAGAGAAGGTTGAAGATGTTATGAACGTTGGCGATGTAGTAACAGTTAAGGTTACAGAAATCGACAGCCAGAACAGAATTAACCTGTCAAGAAAGGAACTGCTGTAGTTCTTAAATAGGTAATTAAGCTCCACTTCGGTGGAGCTTTTTTGTGCCTTAAAATAGAGGTTACACTAGATATTGTAAGGGAGGGGTAACAGGGTAACCTGAGATTAAAAAAAGATACAAACCGAAGTATGATTGAGAGAAAGGTGCCAATCTCTGGAAGTATTGGAAATACTGGGATTGAGGGGTAATGAATGTGCACAAAAATGTAATAAATGGGAGTTATTTTCGGTTGAACTGAAAGCGTCGTAGAGGTATAATGTTTAAGACTTACGAATTAAGGTAAGAAAAGGGTGAAATGGGACCGCATAGAGATGTGTGTGCCGGACTAGTGGAATGGACTATGGGGATGGTTTAATTCC
Source organism: Candidatus Colimonas fimequi (assembly GCA_018065295.1). Classification (GTDB taxonomy): domain Bacteria; phylum Bacillota; class Clostridia; order Peptostreptococcales; family Anaerovoracaceae; genus Lentihominibacter; species Lentihominibacter fimequi. The sequence goes on from JAGHTQ010000119.1 coordinate 2,909, forward strand.
ATTTATTGTACGGGGCAAGTTATTACTAGGGGTTCAATAGTATTCTTTAGCATAGCCTACCCGAGGCTATTTTTTGTTATCCTCGACGAAACGAGGAAGGGGGAAGATGATGGAAATCATAGATTTTCATTCACATGTGCTCCCAGGCATAGATGATGGCAGTAGGAATATTGAAACATCTATGAATATGCTGGCGGAAGAGAAACGCCAGGGAATTGATGTGGTCGTTGCTACACCACACTTTTATGCTTGGAGAAATAGAATTGAGAGATTTCTGGATGCACGCAGAGAAACTGCGGTTGCCCTAAGAGAAGCACTTGCTTCTGAAGGAAAAGAGGGTAGGTATCCAGATTTTGTCGTGGGCGCAGAAGTGGCGTACTTCCGAGGAATCGGTATGGCGGATATTCTGAAGTACCTGACAATAGAGGGAACTAAGACACTTCTCATCGAGATGCCTATGGAAGAGTGGTCTGAGTCTTATGTAGAAGATCTGAGACTCATGAAGAGATCAGGATACAGAGTTGTACTGGCTCACGTGGAACGCTACATGGGTGAGAAGAGAAACGTTAAATATATTGAGAGACTAATTGATGAAGGATTCATCATGCAGATAAATGCTGCCACACTTATGAAGTGGCCTGGTAACGGTAAGTACCTGAAGATGTTCAAGAAAGGTGATGCTCACCTGCTGGGAAGTGATGCTCACGGTATGAACCATAGGCCGGCTAATATTGGTGAAGGCAGAGAAATGATAGAGAAGAAATGCGGGGCTGGAGTACTAAGAGAAATAGATGCTCTGGGAAGCAGTTTGATTAATAGATAAGTAGATACCATGAAGAGAGGAACACTGGTCAACGT
>JAGHTQ010000100.1 GCA_018065295.1 Candidatus Colimonas fimequi
TTCGACGGATGGAAGTACGACATTCGCGAGAAGGACAAGGGTGGCTGCACAGTAATCGGCAAGGAAGTCGACGGTAAGATGGTAGTTGCACGTAACATGGATATGTCAATCAGCCATATGCCAGCATATTATTTCAGAACTGATCTGGAAGGCTGCAACAAGACAATTTGCGTAATGTACACCAATTTCTTAGGTGAAACAAGCGATGTAATCAGAAGAAACGGTATATCAAATGCAATGCTGGAAATGCTCCCAATCTCTGCTGCAGACTCAATGAACGACAAGGGTTTCTATGTAGAAGCTAACATGAGAACAACAGAGAACTATGAAGACGGAACAAGCAAGTTCGGCTCATCAGGAACAAATCCGGATTCAGATATCAGACTGGCTCTCAGCCAGCTGCCAGTATACCTTCCGCTCCACTGCGATACAGTAGATGAAGCACTCAAGATGGTAAGAGAAGATCTGGATATCTATTCACTGAACTCAGACCTTATCGACTGGCCACTTTGCTTATACATGGCAGATGCTACAGGAAACTATGGTGTTCTTGAAGTTGTGAACAACGAAATTATCTGGCACGATAAGGCGCCAGCTCAGGCAAACTTCTACCTGGACGAGAAATATCAGCAGATTGAAGACTACAAGGCAGGCTTTGGTAAGGACGGCCGTTATGAAACTGCAATCAAGGGTCGTGAAGCAGCAGAGACTCCAGAAGATATGTGGAATGCTATCGACAAGGTAACTTACTATCAGGTATATGATCTGGACAATTGTAAGTTCGATCCAAGAACAGAATATACAGGCCATGACATCTGCGGTGTTGAAGGAATGCCTACTAACTGGACAACAGACGTTGTTCTTGATGAAAATAACAGACCTGCACTGGAGAAATACATTCGCCAGAATGGTAAGAAGGTTATGGGCATGACTCGTGACGAACAGGCTGACAAGAACGAGTATTGGGAATCAGTATATACAATCCTGGCAAACTGCACAGATAAGACAATGAAGATAAGATTCTTCGAAGACGATGAAAGAACAATCGAACTTGGATTCGATGAATAACATTGTGTATAATGTGCTATACTTAAAGCGCATTAACGAAAAGAAAAAGAGGCGCGGATATGAGAATACATTTACTTGAACAATATCAAATGGGAATTAACATAGCAGTACTATTCTGCTGTGGCATTTTCTCTATAATGATTCTCATAGCTGTGCTGCTGAAGAGAAAGAAGACTGAACAGAGACGCGCCTTTGCCTTTATGCTTGGCGCGTATGCTGTGTTGATGCTAGAGGACCTGGTTAATTACTTCTATGAAGACACACAGCTTGCGCAGCTGCAGATGGCGACGAACATTCTCTCGTACATGCTCACTGCGGTAGCGACTTATTCCATATACAACTATCTTCTTAAATATCTGGAGTTTAAGAGAGATAGGGATGAGAACCACATAGTTCACATATGGGCTAAGATTTACACGGCTTTGTGCATTTGCTTCCTGCTGTTTGGCGGTATGTCAAATCTGTTTTTTGTAATCGACTCAGAAGGAATGTTCCGGGCAACTAAATGGGCCTTCCTGGCAGCTATAGTATTCGCACCTACGGCGATAGCCAATGTGGTTCTGTCGATAGCAGGTCAGAGATATTCCAGATTTAGAGAAGGCATTATTCATACAGTTTTCTGTGTTGTATATACAGTGTTCGGAACACTCGATTCCATAAATACAACAACTTTCAACTACATTCTGTTCGTTATTTTCTCTATGCTCATATACATTTTCATTGACCTTGAACAGGAGAGGGAGAGCGAGCAGAATGAGAAGGATCTCATTGTCAGTGAACTCAATGCGTTGAGACTGCAGATGAATCCACATTTCATATATAACACTCTGGCATCAATCGATGCATTGTGTGTTATCAACCCAGAAGAGGCGAGAGTTCTGATCGACAAATTCACTAAGCATCTGAGAGCTAGCTACCTGAATGATCCGGCAATTACAGTACCGTTCGAACAGGAACTTAAGAATCTGGAGTGCTATCTGGAAGTTGAGAAGACTAGATTCCCAGATCTGGAAGTTGTATATGACATTAAGGTTACAGATTTCATGTTACCGGCGCTTACTGTCCAGCCAATTCTGGAGAATGCAATCAAACATGGTATCTGTGGAAGAGATTACGGCAAAGGCACGGTGACTATAGCAACATGCGAAAGTGACAGTGCATATGTTGTCAGAATTATAGACGATGGTGTTGGCTTTGATGCCAGCCAGCCATTAGAAGACGATGGCAGACATCACATTGGTATAGCCAATACCAAGAAGAGACTTGAACTTATCGGAGGCGGAAGCCTTAAAATAACAAGTATTCCTAATGTAGGAACATCAGTGGATATTATTATCCCGAAGGAGAAATGATGAAAGCTTTATGCGTAGACGATGAAATTCTGCTACTGGAGATTCTCAAGAAATCTGTTCTGGAATCACCTGATATAAGCGAAGTGGCGGGATTCAGAAGTGCAATCGAGGCACTTGACTGGGCGAAGGAAAATCCAGATGGATTTGATATCGCATTTCTAGATATACAAATTCAAAAGATGAACGGTCTGGAGCTGGCTGAGGAACTGAGGAAGTTAAACCACCGCCTGCCAGTAGTGTTCTGCACTGGTTATGAAGAATATGCCCTTGATGCATTTAAGGTGCATGCTGCAGGTTACTTAACTAAACCTATTCATCCAGCTGATGTTCAGGAACAGATTGATACAATCAAAGAAATCCTTGACCTGGAAGATAATAAGAAACTAGAGGTTAAGTGTTTCGGCAATTTCGAGGTTTATGCTGACGGCAAGCCCCTTTCTTTTAAGAGAAAAAAGTCAAAGTAACTCCTTGCCTATCTTATTGATCGTCGCGGTGCGACTATTTCGGCTGGGCAGCTTATATTGGTCCTTTGGGAGGACGAGGAACCTCTCGATGGCAAAAAGTATCTCTACCAGCTAATTTATCATCTGAAGTCAGTGCTCAAGGAGGCTGGCTTTGATAATGTTCTTATGGCTATGAACGATGGCTATTCGATAGATAAAACTCAGATTGATTGTGATTATTTCAATTATCTGGACGGAGATGAGAATGCTAAACGTGCATTCTGCGGCGAGTATATGTTTCAGTATAGCTGGGCAGAATATACATGTGCACAGCTTATTATGAACTAGAAAGTATGGATTAAGGAGAACTGAACTATGAAGGCGGACAAGTTATTTTTAGGAAACGTAATAACAATGGAAGATGAACAGCTTACAGCAGAAGCTGTTGCTGTTGCAGATGGTAAGATTATATTCGTAGGCTCAGCAGAAGATGCTAAAGACTACGTTGATGAGAATACAGTAATTACCGATTACGGTAAAAACACTATTTATCCTGGATTTATTGAAAGTCACTGTCACAGTATGCTTGCAGGTGCAAGAATTAATCTGCAGGCTGACCTTACAGAAGGTGAGAGCCTTCAGGATTACATCGATACACTTAAGAAGTGGATGGAAGATCACCCTGGAAGAACTAACTATCAGGGCGCTGGCTGGAAGCTTTGCGACTTCGAACCACATAAATCAATTCTTGATGAAATTTGTCCTGATGTACCAATGTTCCTTAATTCATTTGATGGACATTCAGTATGGCTCAACAGTGCAGCGATTGAACTTTGTGGTTTCAATCAGGAATCAGTAGAAGAATTCGGTGAAGAACTGGTAAGAGTTGACGAGAATGGCGAACTTACTGGATACATTTCAGAGAAGCCTGCTATCGATATCACTAAGGCTATTGCTGAACTGATGACACCTGATGTAATGTTGGAGTGCCTGCAGGCTTGGCAGGAATTCGCATTTTCACAGGGAATTACAGCTTGTCAGGAAGCGGCTTGCAGCGTAGGTCTTGTTCCTGTTGTTGCTGAACTGTTCAAGAGTGATAAGCTGAAGATTAGAACTGGCCTCAGTGTCTTGATTGATGAACTTACTGACACAGATGTTAAGGCATTTGTTGAGAATGTAAGTGGCATGGTGGATTTATTTGATGGTGCCTATGCTAAGATCAACAGCATCAAGGCATTCGTGGATGGTGTTATTGAAGCTCATACTGGTTGGCTTCTTGATGAATATCTGGATGAGCCTGGATATTACGGTATTCAGCGTTTCTCAGATCCAGAAGCAATGAAGCAGCTGATGATGGCTGCAGCTGAGAAGAATCTCTTCGTTCACACTCACTGCATCGGAGATGCTGCAACTAAGTGCGTTGTTGATGGCATTGAAGCAGCTCGTAAGGAAGACGGCAGATATGATCAGAAGAACCAGATTGCACATCTGCAGGTTGTAAGACCTGAAGATATCAAGAGAATGGGAGAACTCAATGTAACAGCTGCAGTTCCACCACTTTGGACACCTAAGACAGTGGCTCCTGTACAGGACGAAATCGAAATCCGTTCAATGGGAATCGATAGATTCGAAAACGCTTATCCTATCAAGTCATTCATGGATGAGGGATGCATGATCGTATTCCACTCAGACTTCCCTGTTTCACCAGAGATGAGCGTGCCTAGATCCGTATATATGGCAGTAACTAGAAAGAACCCTGACAATCCTGAAGGTGAACCACGAAATGGTGCCGAGTGTATTTCAAGATTAGATGCACTTAAGGCAATGACAGTTAATGCTGCTATTCAGCTGGGTGACATAGATAACATTGGAACACTTGCGCCTGGCAAGGTTGCAAATATGGTAGTATACAATTGCGATTTCATGAAGGATGAACTGGATGAAGTGGTAGCAGCACAGCTTCAGGCAACAATTGTAGACGGGGATATTGTTTTTGAAAATTAATCTTAACTCTGTGGGGGAAAGTAATTATGGCTAAGAAATCAAGTAGTGCAGAACTAGCGCTTAAAGGTCACATGACAACCGGTCAGCTGATTAAGTTCGTTCTGCCTACAGTAATAACAGTAGTTTTCGCAACATTATACGGTATCATCGATGGTATTTTCGTATCTAATGTTGGCGGTAATGATGCATTCGCAGCAATCAACTTAATAACACCTTTATTCCTTATCTTCTCATCATTTGGTATGATGTTCGGAACAGGTGGCAACGCTCTTGTTTCTAAGACTCGTGGCGAAGGTAAGGAGAGAGAGGCTCAGGAAATCTTCAGTACACTGACATTCGCTGTAATAATTCTCGGCATAATTATTACAGTATTCCTTGAACTGTACCTTGAAGATATTCTGCTGATTCT
>JAGHTQ010000103.1 GCA_018065295.1 Candidatus Colimonas fimequi
GAGATTGCAGCCGTAGAAGAAATCAGCGTTGTTAACGAGGACATCGATTCGATCCAGGGTGTTGAGATTTTCACAAATCTTGTGGAACTTGATATTGAGAACAACAACGTGAAGTCCATGGATCTTGGCAAGAACGTGAAGCTTCAGAGACTGGACTGCAGCAAGAACTATCTGACAGAACTGGATCTGAGTAAGAATACTGAACTGGTTAGACTGGCTGCTAATAAGAATAAGCTGAAGGCTCTCAATCTCAGCGCTAACAGCAAGCTGAGAGATCTGAGATGCAGCAGAAATATGATAGAGACTCTGGACCTGAGCAATAACGAGGCTCTTGAGTCAGTTGCTTGCGATAATAACGTAATTGAAGAACTGACTTTTGGTAACATGAAGGCTCTGGAATCTCTGGATTGTTCCGATAACGAACTGGAGCAGTTTGATGTGACTTCAGCCAAGTATTTGGAAACTTTGGACTGCAGCGATAACCCGCTGACAGTGCTGGATCTTAGCGGCAACACTGCACCTGCTAAACTGACTTGCTACGACAACAAGCTTACTAGCGTTGATTTAACTAAGAACTCCAAGTTAAAAATTTGCGACCTTGGTGGCAACAGACTTAAGACAGTCAACCTGGCTGCAAGCGTAAGCTTGGACGAGGAAGAGTCATGGTTATCAGCCCAGACTGTATATTTTGGCGATAAGATTAGCCTTAAGTACTCATACTGCTTTGCGCTTTGCGACGCTGAATACGTTGCCAATGGCACACCTAGAAAGCCGGCTGTTGAAGTTACCCTGGGAAAACAAACTCTCAAGGCTGGTGTAGACTACGATGTGAACTACGCTAATAACGTTAAGGTAGGCTACGCTCAGGCAATCGTTGTGGGCAAAGGCGACTACACAGGCAGTACAATGGCGTACTTCCTCATCAAGCCAGCGAAGGCAGCAGTTTCCAAGATCACTACTGGCAAGAAGTACATGACAGTCAAGATGTCAACTAAGCCAAGTGGCAAGTACGCAACTCACTACCAGATCGCCTACAAGGTGAAGGGCACTAAGACTTGGAAGTACACAAGCACAACTGCGCAGACTAAGAAAATCACTGGCCTCAAGAAGGGCAAGAAGTACGTGGTAACTGTACGCGCTTACGTTCCTTACGATGACAGTAAGATTAGCGGCGCTTGGTCGACTCAGAAGACAAGTGGTAAAATCAAATAGAACGTTTAGACATAATGAACACATAAATGAAGCGGAGCCATCAGGCTCCGCTTCATTTATGTGTTCATTATAGTGGTGGTTTCTTTCCACGTCGAATAGCGACAAAAATTGCATACTGACGCTGAAGTTCACTATCATCGTCCATCCGACGATTCTTCGACTCCAGGATTCGGTCGATAGCATGACTACAATCCAGACTGTGATATGGTACATAAAGTTTGCGAAGCTCACGACCTTTAACCAGTTTATAGATTTGCGGAGATGTCATGTCATACGTGTATGCGAAATAGCGGTACAGATAGCCAATCCAGTACATCTCTTCCGATGAGAATTTAACTGAACCGTATTCGGATTTGCCGTACTGTTCCTCAACCCTGCTGAGAATATCTTCAGGCGTCAGAATCTCAGTAAGTCCATATGAGCCGTCTAGCTTCCTTGCGATATCGCTCTTCATAAAACGTCTTATGAAAATCTCAGAACTTGTCTGTGTATCGCTCACTGACAGCTGGAAAGCCTGTCCCTGCAGTTCACAAAGTATGAGTCCGTTTTTATCAATTTGTTTCATAAACGTCTCCTTATACTAATATTTCGTCAATGTATTTACCCTGGCCACGATATTTGATACGTGCCATTTTCACTTTATCCTCGCCAAGTGCTGTAACGTCCGTACGTTGGTTCACATAGTATTTTTTCTCGTTATCAGGCACGTAACAGCGCTCGAGAATTGTCAGGTTATCGATAGCCTTCTGAGTTGTGAAAATGTACTGCATACCCAGATTTGTGGCTGCCAGGCAGTGTTTGCACTGTTGGTCTGTAATCTCTCCATCTATAAATGAGTTGATAATCTGAAACATTCGGTTATCTGCAATCGGTGCAATGATGTAGTCACAGTCGCGGGATTTCTCGATTAGTCGCTTAATCTTCGGATGGTCTGAATAAGCATCAAGACGGCCACGATAATATGCGATAGTCATCATCCATTCCTGGTTGACAGAATACTCTCTAGAAACAAGTCTCGTTGGGTTAAAATCAAGCATATATACACTTGACTGATCAAATGCAGAAATAAAGGAAACAGCTTGTTCATATGTCTCGCCAGTATAGAAACCCTGACCGAAGTCGTTATTAAGGCGACCTGCATCCAGGCTGATATCGCCTGTAATCTCACTCTTGGCTCCGTGAAAGAGCAATTTATGATCTTGTGGAATGTCCTCGCGCCAAAACATTTCTTTTAGCGCGTTGAGACGAACACCATTCTTAAATGCGAACGAATAAGTGCGTTCAAGCAATTTCGGCGACGGAGATGTAACGCCAGTCTCGCTACGCGAAATTGTAACTTGTTCAACATCAATCGCGCTAGCCAGGTCCTCCTGCGTCAAGTTTCGTATTGACCGTATTGTCTTAACATCTGTCGCAAAGTTATACTCCATTTCTAATCACCTCAACTTACTTATAACATATTATATAAACAAGTTCAATAACTTGTTTGTGTCCTTCCAAGATTATGCTATAATTGTGGTGTTAACTAAGGAAGGCAATTACTATGAAATCAAAGCTGGCAGGCATTTTAATATTGTTGCTCGTAGCCATCGTGGCGGTTGGAGGGGTAGGTGTATATTTATATGCAAAGGACGCCGCGCAGACTACCGAATCCCAGGCTGACCAGCTTGCTGACGATGACGACGGCTGGGAGGACGGTAGCGACACTAACATGGCGCCAGGTGCTGAGCACGTTTACTCTCATCGCGGAGCTTCTGGGGAAGCGCCAGAGCACACATTCCAGGCATACGATTTAGCCATTGAAGAAGGCTCGATTAACATCGAGCAGGATTTGGTGATTTCGGCGGATGGAACATTATACGTGGCTCATGACCGCAATGCCAGGGCGCTGACAGGCGTTGATAAAGAATATAACGAGATGACCAATGAAGAAATCGATGAGCTTCGTACCCACGGTGGTGACAGAATTCTGAAACTGAGCGAAGTATTCGATCGCTATGGCCAAGACGTTAACTATATTATCGAACTGAAGAAACGTGACGACGCTACAGTCGCTGCGTTTAAAGAAATTGTAGATCAGTATCAGATGGCCGACAACGTAGTGGTTCAGTGCTTCAGCTTGAGCATTCTAGAAGATTTGGACGAGTGTTATCCTGACATGCCGAAGCTTTATCTGGTGGACAACCAGAAGGCCCTTGAAGAGGGGCTGGATAAGACGTACGTTGACATCATCGGCGCAAACAAGAAACTGATGACGGCCGAAAACGTGGATGCTGTTCATGAAGCATCAAAGGATTTCGCGGCCTGGGTTCTGGACACAGAAGATGAAATCAAAGAAGCTATTGATCTGAATGTAGACGAGTATTTCACCAATTACACGTCGCGGGCACTTGAGATAGAGAAGGAATATAGGAATGAAAATTAGTGAGTTAATGAAACGATTTGGTGTGATTGCGCTGGCTTTGGTAATGGCCATGGCCGTGACTGCATGTGGCAGTAACAGCGACGGCACCGAAGGAATAACTGAAGACGAGGGTCCTACCGAGATTTGGGAAGGCCCACTGGCAACAGTCATGTTCGCATCAGACTATCAGGAAGAAGTGAACTTCCCATCACCTAAGGAGAATCTTGAGGGGATCATCGGCGCTATCCATAATGACGGCAAGCACCCTCAGGGCGTGGTTATCTGCGGCGACTACACCAACGACCTGAATAACTGCGACCACCAGCTGAGTCCTGAAGACAATATCAAAGAACTCAAGTCAGTGATCTATTCTGAAATGCACGACGTAATCCCTGAGAACGTGCTGTTCGTTCAGGGCAATCACGATAGATATACTGAATCCCTGGCGACTTCTGGTCTTCACGAGTTCGACGAATATCTGGCATATGTGGTAAATACTGAGGAAGACTTCCCTTGGAAGCAGGGTAAGAAGAATGGAAGTTACGATAGAGTTAAGCGCACATCAGACGATATGAAGGCGTGCTTCAATGAACTGATTGAGAAGGGCGAGACTCGTCCTGTATTCATCACAGGCCACGTGCCACTTCATTTCACAGC
>JAGHTQ010000204.1 GCA_018065295.1 Candidatus Colimonas fimequi
TCACAGCCCCAGGCTGTTGCCTTAGCTTCGCCCTGATTCAGATTAACATCAATGATAATTTCTTCTTCGCTAAGGATCTTAGTTGCTTCTTCTTCACTATATTCCTTATGTCTTGAGCCTACGCATACGAGAACGCTGCCAGCCTTTGATGACATTGATACGTCGATGTTCTCTGCTGAGAAATCGCCTTCTGCGTATCCTATTGCGCAAAGCACTCTGCCCCAGTTAGCATCTGATCCGAAAATAGCCGCCTTCAGAAGATCTGAAGCGATTACTGACTTACTTACAACCTGAGCTGTTCTCTCATCAGGTGCTCCGCTAACGTTGCACTCGATCAGCTTAGTTGCGCCTTCGCCGTCTCTTGCAAGTCTCTTAGCAATGAATACTGTAACTTCGTTAAGCGCCGCGCAAAATGCGTCGAAATCAGCACCTTCACCGTTGATAACAGGATTGCCTGCAAGACCGTTTGCCAGAACTGCTACTGTATCATTTGTTGATGTGTCGCCATCAACGCAGATCTGATTGTAGCTTGACTTAATATCTTCGCTTAATGCCTTCTGCAGCATTTCTGAAGTGATTGCTGCATCTGTTGTAATAAATGAAAGCATAGTTGCCATGTTAGGATTGATCATGCCACTACCCTTAGCAATTGCACCGATAGTGCATGTTACACCACCAGCTTCAAATTCTACTGCAATTGACTTAGGAACTGTATCAGTAGTCATGATAGCTTCTGCCGCCTGCTGTCCGCCGTCATATGAAAGCATCTCAGCCAGCTTAGGCACACCAGTTTCAAAAGGCTTGATGCTCATTTCCTGTCCGATAACGCCTGTTGATGCAACTACGATATCCTTGGCATCAAGACCTAATGCATTCGCAGTAATTTCGCAAGTTTTCTCTGCGATTTCAATGCCATTTGGAGCGCAAGTATTAGCGTTACCACTGTTTACGATAACTGCCTGAGCCTTACCATCTGCGATGTTAGCTCTAGTAACATCAATAGGTGCTCCCTTAACCTTGTTTGTTGTATATACTGCTGCAACACTGCACATTACGTCACTTACGATAAGCGCCATGTCCTTCTTGGTGCTACCCGCCTTGATACCGCAATTAGCGCCTGCTGCTCTGAAGCCCTTAGGACTACATACACCGCCACCATTAATCATCATTTATAAAAGTCCTTTCTCTTCATCTAAACCGAGCATGATGTTCATATTCTGAACTGCTGCACCTGATGCTCCCTTGCCCAGGTTGTCATATGTTGCAACGAGAAGAATATTGTCATCATTACCTTCTACTGTTATTTCCATTCTATTTGTTCCAGCCAGTCTATTAGCTGCGATAAATCCGCCGTCATCAATTGAATCAAGTACGCTTACCATCTTCTGACCATCGTAGAATTCCTTAAAGATTTCCAGAGTCTGCTCTCTAGTTGCCTTGCAACCCTGAATTGGAATTGTAACTTCCATTCCACTGTAGTAATTAGCAACGATTGGCATGAATCCAGGTGCATTCTTGATGCCTGTTACTGCCATGATTTCTGGCAGATGCTTATGGTGCTGAGCGATACCGTACTGTCTTGGGCTGAGAAGCGCTTCGTCTCCACCAGCTTCGTACTGAGCGATCATCTTCTTACCGCCACCGCTATATCCAGTAAGTGATGTTACTGCGAACGGATAATCCGCATCCACGATACCAGCATCAAGAAGTGGCTTGATCAGCATGATTGTTCCTGATGCGTGACATCCAGGAACAGCAACTCTGTTGCTCTCTCTGATCTCGTCTCTTCTAGTCTTAGTAATCTCAGGCATGCCGTATGTCCAGTCTGGAGCAGTTCTGTGAGCTGTTGATGTATCCAGAATTCTAGCGTCCTTAGGAGCTGCTGCCGCGATTTCTCTAGCTGCCGCATCTGGTAAGCAAAGGAATGAGACGTCAGCCTTAGTAATTAATGATAATCTTTCGTCTAAATCCTTTCTCTTCTCAGAGTCTATTGTAAGAAGTTCGATGTCATCTCTCTTCTTAAAGTATTCATGAATTTTTAAACCGGTAGTACCTTCGCCACCGTCTACGAAAACCTTGTATTTCATGGGTTCCTCCAATTTATTTATTATGCATAATATTCACGTTAATGCATATTTATAACTTATTGTGTGTATTTATTCACGTATCATAATACACTTAACCCCTCGTGATTGCAAGTTTTTTACCCATAAAAAAATCGGGAACCCATTAACGGATTCCCGATAAATATTCTCAATTATGCAAAAGACCTACTTGTAAGCCTTCTTAGCAGTTTCACAAAGCTGAGCGAAAGTAGCTGCATCGCTGATTGCCAGTTCTGACAGCATCTTTCTGTTGATTTCGATGTTTGCCTTCTTAAGACCATCCATCAGTCTGCTGTATGAAATGTCGTTCATTCTTGCAGCAGCGTTGATTCTTGCGATCCAAAGTCTTCTGTATTCTCTCTTCTTGAGCTTACGACCAACGTATGCTGATCTGAGTGCTCTCATAGTTGCAGGCTTAGCTGCTCTGAACTGCTTGCTCTTAGCGCCGTAGTAGCCCTTAGCCAGCTTTAAAACCTTTTTATGTCTCTTGTGTGCGTTTACGCCCTTCTTAACTCTTGCCATTTTACTACCTCCCTAAAAACTAAACATTCAGAACTGACTTGATTCTCTTCAGGTCTGCACTTGATAAAGTTGTTGCCTTTCTCAGATTTCTCTTTCTCTTCTGGCTCTTCTTAGTAAGGATGTGGCTCTTATATGCTTTATTTCTCTTTACTTTTCCTGAACCTGTAGTCTTGAATCTCTTCATTGCGCCTCTATGAGACTTCATCTTGCCTTTTGCCATTTGAATATCCTCCTATAAATTTATTGCTTATTTATCTGCCTTCGGTGCAAGTACCATTGTCAGGCTTCTGCCTTCAAACTTAGGCTTCCTCTCGATAGTGCTCACGTCAGCAACTGCTTCTGCGAACTTCTCCATTACTTCCTGACCTCTGCTTACATAATCTCTTTCTCTACCTCTGAATCTAAGGCTTACCTTCAGCTTATCGCCAGACTTAAGGAACTTAGCTCCTGTCTTAGCCTTAACCATGATGTCATGATCTTCGATGAAAGTTGAAAGTCTGATTTCCTTAACTTCAGTTGTGTGCTGCTTCTTCTTAGCTTCCTTCTCTCTCTTCTGCATTTCGTACTTATACTTGCCGTAATCCAGAATCTTGCATACAGGTGGGTTCGCCTGTGGAGCGATGCATACCAGGTCAAGCTTCTTCTCTTCAGCCATTGCCAGTGCTTCCTGTCTGCTCATGATGCCAAGCTGCTGTCCATCACCGCTGAGAACTCTCAGCTCCTTCGCACGAATTTCTTCGTTGATGAGTGCTTCCTTGCTAATTGTCTTACACCTCCAAAACAAATAAAAAAAGCGGATATGAGTATCCGCTCCAATTCCACACAATTAAGAACGCAAGACGCGCTCAGTGAAAAATATTAACCCCGGTAACCTTCGCCTCGAGGTGAGAAGCGGATGACTTCTTCTTTACTACCCAAGTAATATACCACACAGCCATGAGCTATGCAAGGGATTTTTTCAGGTTTTTTCACCATTCTTGTCATTCTTTATTCACTAGATTATAATAGATGCAGATATATAA
>JAGHTQ010000149.1 GCA_018065295.1 Candidatus Colimonas fimequi
AGGCGGAAGTCGTGGTGCCAGTTGAAGAAGTGATGATCGGTGACTATTTTGCGGTAAGACCTGGCGAAAGCATTCCAGTGGATGGCATCGTTGACGAAGGAATAAGCGCCGTTGATGAAGCGGCACTTACAGGCGAAAGCATTCCTGTTGATAAGGCGGCAGGTGATGTGGTCAGCGCTGGAACAATTAACAAGTCGGGTTATCTGGTTTGCATAGCAACTCGCGTTGGTGAGAACACAGCAATTTCACAGATTATCAAGATGGTTAGCGACGCAGCGGCAACTAAGGCCCCTATCGCGAAGGTTGCTGATAAGGTTGCTGGTATCTTCGTACCAGTTGTTATCGGCATTGCTTTGGTGGTATTCGGAATCTGGATGGCCTGCGGCGGCGGTGTAGAGACTGCCCTCACAAGAGCGATTGCAGTACTCGTAATTTCATGCCCTTGCGCACTTGGCCTTGCGACACCAGTTGCAATTATGGTTGGCAACGGCATGGGCGCTAAGAGAGGAATTCTCTTCAAGACAGCTGTTTCCCTTGAAGAAACAGGCAAAGTTGTCACAGTAGTAATCGACAAGACAGGAACTGCTACAAAGGGCGAACCTGTTGTTACTGATATCATTCCTAGTTTCGGAATCAAGGAATACGACCTGCTTCAGGTGGCGTATTCCCTTGAGGCTCTCAGTGAGCACCCACTCGCGAAGGCCGTTGTTGAATATGCAACTGCCAATCACGTGCGCACTAAGAGAGTTGATAAATTCGGGGTTCTGCCAGGCAACGGCCTTATGGGATTCATTGGAGATGAACCAGTATGCGGTGGTAATCTGGCGTACATTGAAACCCAGGTTGACGTTGAAGACGAAATCCGTAATAAGGCTGAAGAACTGGCGAGGGATGGCAAGACACCGTTATTCTTTGCCAATGAAACTTCAGTAATTGGCATTATCGCAGTAGCCGATCAGGTTAAGGAAGAAAGTGACGAGGCTATTGTTCAGCTGAAGAACATGGGCATTAAGGTGGTTATGCTTACAGGCGATAATGCGCTCACTGCAGCGGCAGTGGGAAGACAGCTTGGCGTTGATACGGTATATGCGGGCGTACTTCCTGATGGTAAGGAGAATATCATCCGCCAGTTATCCCAGACGGGCAAAGTTGCCATGGTCGGTGACGGCATCAACGATGCTCCTGCCCTGACACGCGCCGATATTGGTATCGCAATCGGCGCTGGCACAGACGTAGCCATCGATGCTGCCGATATCGTGCTTATGAACAGTAACCTTGTGGATGTTCCAGCAGCAATCAGACTTAGCCGTGCAACGCTCAAAACAATTCACCAGAATCTTTTCTGGGCGTTCGGATACAACGTTATTTGCATTCCAATTGCGGCAGGTGCTCTGATTCCTATTTGTGGACTTGGGCTCAGCCCAATGATTGCGGCGGCCTGCATGAGTTTATCAAGTTTTTGCGTAGTTACTAATGCGCTGAGGCTTAATATATATGATATGATGGATTCATCGAAGGATAGCGCTAATGAAAGCGCAGCATCTGAAGAAGAATTCCAGGTAATTGACTTAACTGAAACTGATATAACTAAAAAGGAGAACACAATGAACAAGACAATGAAAATTGAAGGCATGATGTGCATGCATTGCGAAGCTAGAGTTAAGCAGACTCTCGAAGGTCTGGCACAGGTTGACGAAGCTGCTGTTAGCCACGAAGCAAACAACGCAGTTCTTACACTGAACGCTGATATTTCAAACGAAGAACTGAAGGCTGCTGTTGAAGCGCAGGGCTATCAGGTTGTAGGCATTGAATAAGCTAAGCTTAAGAGACAAACTGGGTTACGGCGGAGCTGCGTACTCCGACTCAGTGTCATATTCACTTGTTGGCACGTTCCTGCTATTTTTCTTAACTACGGTAGCAGGAATTCAGCCTGCAATAGCTGGTGTAATTCTGGCCATTGGTACGATTGCGGATGCGTGCTTTAATCCTGTCATGGGATACATCTCAGACAACATTAGAACCAAATGGGGAAGACGAGTTCCCTTTCTTGTTGTATTCGGAACTGGACTTTTCGTTACGCTGACATTACTATTCACTTCAGTACACGGACCATCTTGGTTTAAGTCTATGTACTACGGACTGTTTACTGTATTGTTCTGGTTATCTTTCACAGGATTCTACATTCCGTTCACAGCCCTTGGTGCAGAGATTACTCAGGACTACAATGAACGTACTAAACTGCGTTCTTTCGCATCGTTTACAAATCTGGTTGGTTCGCTTATAGCAATGTCTCTGCCGACACTCATGGTAGATTTCATGGAGCGACTGGGCATGACTGAAGGAACTGCCTGGATGATTACTGCGGGACTTATTGGACTGACTGCAATGCTGGGAGTTATTGCGACTGCTTTAATTGGTCGCAAGTACGATTTACCAGCGGGCCCAGATGATCCACCAGCAGCTAAACTCAATCTGGCTGTTATGATCCGCGAGTATATTGAAGTGCTCAAACTCGGTCCAATCAAGTATCTGGTACTTACAAGTTTCATGTTCCTGATCGGATATGAATTCATGTTATCAGATCTGCTGTACTACTTAACTTACAACTGGAGCATGGATTCTGTTGGAATATCCGCAACGCTTATGTTCCGTTGCATTATGGGTATCGCTCTGGTGCCTATTTTCTCATGGGCAGCTCAGCGAACAGACAAAAAAACTACACTCATTGCATCGCAGATTATTGCGGCTGTGGCGCTTTGCGTGTGTCAGATTATCGGAGTGGGAACCTACGCTTGGCTAGGCGTGCTAATCATATTCGTGGCAGTTATTGCTTGCGGTTACTGGCAGCTGATGCCTGCTATGGTGTACGATCTGTGCGAATACGACCAGCTAGAAAACGGCGTTATTCGTCAGGGCACAATCGTGTCAGCACATGGCCTGGTTGAATCAATTTCCAGTGGCATCGGAGCTGCACTCCTGGGTCTGGTACTTCAGTTTGCCGGCTTTAACGGTGAAGCAGCTACCCAGACCGCTATCGCCGAAAACTGGATCGCTTACTGCCTGACATACATTCCAGCGCTTTTCCTGGTGCTGTCATGTCTGATGTTATGGAAATATCCGATTACTCGTGCGGTTTATGATGAGATTTGTCGGAAGCTGGCGGAGCGGAAGTAAATTGGATTAAGTAATCTGGTTCGCATTACTTTGGTGATAATACACATAATTGACCATTATTGGCTGGTTATGTGTATTTTTTATTGTATAGTGTTTGGCCTGCTTGGTGGGGTTACCCGGATTACATAGTATTTTGCATATTCTGGGTAATATTCCTTTGATTTAGCTCGGCCTCAAGTCCCCAATTACCCGTACCGTATGATATTTGTTAAATTGCGTGTAGTTTTGACCTGTTCATGTGGCTCAGATTACCCTCCCGAATAAGTTATTAACTAGTTTTGAGTAAAATTTGAGGCTCCTGAGCTGTATTAGCCAAGCAAATTACCCGGGTTGTTTATAAATAAAATTGACCTGGGTAATCTGCAGGTCCAGGCGCAACTGAAATTACCCGCTACGATAACAAATTGAAACAAACTGGGTAATCTCGAACCCGCCCAACGTCATGCCAACAAAAGACATCGCTACGCGGTGCCTTTTAATATA
>JAGHTQ010000182.1 GCA_018065295.1 Candidatus Colimonas fimequi
GCTAAGAGCCCTGCAGTAACAGTTAAGAATGACGAAGGTACAACTCTCGTTAAGGGTACTGACTACACTGTAGCATACAAGAATAATAAGACTGTAGGTAAGGGTTCAGTAGTTATCTCAGGTAAGGGTGACTACACATTCACTAAGACTCTCACATTCAAGATCAACCCTAAGGCAACTAAGCTGAAGAAGGTTAAGAGAGCCGGCAAGGGCAAGATGAAGGTAACTTGGAAGAAGCAGACAGTATCCAAGACTCCTTTCACTGGATATCAGGTAAGATACAGCAAGAAGTCATCAATGGCAGATGCTAAGTATAAGACTGTTAGCAAGAAGGCTGTAACTTCAAAGAAGATTAAGACAGGCAAGGGCAAGTTCTACGTTCAGGTTAGAACTTACAAGGTTGTAGACGGCGAAAGATACTACTCAAGCTGGTCAGCTAAGAAGTCTGTTAAGGTAAAGTAGACGGGGAATCACAATGAATCACGCTTTTAGCACATATCATCCAATTATAAATTTCGGATTCTTCTGTGCAGTTATCGGCATAGGCGTATTTGTGATTCATCCAGTTTTCATTGCGATTGCAGTAATCGCATCATTTTCATACGCAATTTCTATGGGAAGTAAGAGCACCCTTAAATTCATGGGGTGCTTCCTGCTTCCCATGATTATTATTGTGACAATTGTAAATCCACTTGTTAACCATCGCGGGAGCACCGTAATCTATCAGACAGAGTATCATCCGATCACCATGGAAGCGGCCGTTTACGGCCTGGTGACAGGACTTATGATTGCGACTGTAATCCTTTGGTTTAACTGCTACTCGAAGGTGATGACAAGCGACAAGTTCGTCTATCTTTTCGGCAGGATTATTCCATCAACATCCCTGATTTTCTCGATGGTAATGCGATTTATCCCTAACTATCGTATGCAGATTGCCAAGATATCCGATGCGCAAAAGGGCATCGGCAAAGATGTATCCAGTGGCAAGGTGATGGATAGAATCAGGCATGGGCTTAGAATTATCTCAATAATGTTCACGTGGGCTCTTGAGAATTCCATAGAGTCGGCGGATTCCATGAGAGCGCGAGGCTACGGTCTGAAGAACCGTACGGCATTCTCCATTTATCGTTTTGATAAGAGAGATGCGCTGGCCGCAGCAGTCATTGCCGGCTGCACCATAATCGTTATTGCAGGCGCGGCCCTGGGCAAGTGCGCTATAGAATTTTATCCCGTAATAGTTTTTGCCCAGGTTGATGCTACCGGCATCATAGTATACGCAGCATACGCGCTGCTTTGTTTCTTCCCAAGTTTAGTTCAGTTAAAGGAGGTGATCTGGTGGAAGCGTTCAGAATCGAAAATCTAACATTCACATATCCACATAGGAATGTACCCGCCATCAGATGCCTTGATTTGGCTATTAACGAGGGTGAAATGGTTGTGGTGTGCGGATTATCAGGATCGGGCAAAAGTACCCTCCTGCGCAGTCTCAAGCCTGTTCTAGCGCCTTTTGGTCAGAAGGAAGGCCGCATAATCTTTGGCGGCAGACCTATCGAAGAGCTGGATCAGAGAGATCAGGCACAGCTCATCGGTTACGTAATGCAGAATCCAGATAATCAGATCGTCACAGACAAGGTGTGGCACGAGCTTGCCTTCGGTCTTGAATCCCTGGGAATGGACACAGAGACCATTAGACTTAGAGTATCTGAGATGGCAAGTTTCTTCGGCATCCAGAAGTGGTTTCACATGGACGTAAACAACCTGTCCGGCGGACAGAAGCAGATTCTTAACCTGGCGGCCGTAATGGTAATGCAGCCTAAGGTGCTTATTCTTGATGAGCCGACAGCACAGCTGGATCCTATCGCTGCCAGTGATTTTCTGGAGACAGTTCACAAGATAAATAGAGAGCTAGGAACCACCGTTATCATTTCGGAGCACCGTCTTGAAGAAGTGCTCCCGATGGTGGACAGAGCCATCGTGCTTCACGAAGGAGAGATGATCGCAGACGCGAGTCCAAGAGAACTTGGCCTCACCCTGGCCCGGGACAATCACCCAATGTTTATGGCTATGCCGACACCTCTTCAGAGTTATTCAATTCTCGCAAAGGATGGCGTTGGAAGCGACCTGACATGTCCTCTCGATGTAAGGGAAGGCCGCCAGTGGCTGAGCAGCATTTTAGCTGACACTGATGTTACATATACGAAGCTGGCTGACACTCAATTTGAAAATAGTAACGACGACGTTATTCGCATGAGTGACGTCTGGTTCAGATACGATAAAAACGGGGAAGACATTATCAGAGACCTTAATCTGACAGTGAAGGCAGGAGAATTCCTGGCAATCGTTGGCGGTAACGGTACTGGTAAGACAACAGCTCTGTCACTTATTGCCGGCATTCGCAAACCGGTACGTGGCAAGGTTAAAGTCAGCGGTAAAGCAGCAGCACTTCCTCAGAATCCTCAGAGCATTTTTGTAGCTAAGACATTAAGAGAAGATCTGGCCGAAATGGGCAGGGGAGCCGACGAGGTTAATGAGATTTGCAAACTTTTAGAACTGACAGAACTTGTGGATTCGCATCCATATGATCTTTCTGGAGGTGAGCAGCAGAGAGCGGCACTTGCCAAGGTGCTTCTGGCAGAGCCTGATATCATTCTTCTTGATGAGCCGACAAAGGGCATCGATAACAGCTTCAAGGAGAAACTTGCAGAAATTCTCAAGACACTTCAGGCAAATGGCAAGACAATAGTCATGGTTTCCCACGACGTTGAATTTTGCGGAAGATATGCAGACAGATGCGCCATGTTCTTTGATGGCAAAATCATCACAAGTGGCACACCTCGCAGGTTCTTCTCGGGCAACAGTTTCTATACTACTGCCGGCAACAGAATGTCTCGTCACGTATTCGAGAATGCTGTGACAGCTGAGGACGTGGTGGAACTGGTGAGGGCTAATCTTGATGGTTGTGCCCCTGGTGAGCCTGGCCGAGGTTTGGGCTCAGGCGAGGGAAAACTGCACAGCGAACCGGCTAAAACTGCACAGGCCCCAGTATCGGAAACGCACAGCCATTCTGGGAAGTTACTGGCTATAGAGCTGGTTACCTTACTTGTGGCGGCAGCGACCATTTATATCGGATTTGGCGCACTGGATAACAAACATTATTTCGCAGTATGCGTACTTCTGGTGTTCTATTCCATGGTGCCTTTCTTCGCAAGTTTTGAAATCAGCAAACCACAGGCAAGGGAAATTGTAATCATCGCTGTGCTCATAGCAACGGCGGTAGTTGGCCGCGCGGCTTTCTTCATGATTCCTAACTTCAAGCCGATTGTGGCCATAATCATTATCGCAGGTGTGGCACTGGGCAGAAGGCAGGGCTTCATGGTAGGCGCTATGGCAGCCTTCGTATCAAACTTCATTTTTGGTCAGGGGCCATGGACACCGTGGCAGATGATCGCTATGGCTATCATCGGATATCTGGCTGGAGTGCTCTTTCATAGATATGCATCGGCAATTGGCGATGCGCCCGGTTCAAAGACTAGCAAAGGGTGCAAGTACGCTCTCGTAGCCTTCGGAGCAGTGGCAACCTTCTTCCTTTATGGTGCCATCGTGGACCTTTGGACAATCCTGGTAATGAGTCCGGAACCGACTCTAGCAACAGCGGTAGCGGTCTATTCAGCCGCCTTCTATTTTAATCTGGTACACGCAGCAGCCACTGTAATTTTCCTTATGATTCTGGCGAAACCTATGGTAGGTAAGCTGGAAAGGGTGAAATATAAGTACGGAGTTTAGCATAAGATTAAAAGAAAGTTAAAATTCAAGCATAAGTATGAACATAACCTTGAACATATAGTTAACACGTGCTAACATCAACACATAGAAATGATGTGGGGGAAAAAACGTGTTTCTAATCGGGCTAGGTATATTATACGTTTTAGTTAACATTTTCATATGGTGTAAGGTGCGCGAACTTCTTCGCGGCATCGGGCACGGTTTAGATAATATTATCGTTCTCGTGGTTTATTCACTTGTACATTTGATACTCATGTCATCTGTAATAAGCTGGACATTATTTGAGAACGATTTTATAGTGCGCTGGCTTAAATATCTGTGCAACGTATGGATAGGAATATTCGTATATACACTCATATTCCTGGCAGTAGGTGAAGCTGTAACGTTCATCCTTTGGGTGACAAAGAAACTTCGAAGAACTGATGCTGGCTATGGCAAATACGTGTTGGTTAAGGGCATCGCAGTTGCTGCCCTGGTAGCGGGATTCAGCATTTACGGCGTTGTACATGCGCAGCATGTATATCTTCAGGAATACGATGTGGACATTGCGAAGGAATCGCCATTAGGCGATGGGTACAAGATTGCACTCATATCTGACCTTCATATCGGTTATTCTGTTGATAACGAGCTGATGAGTCAGATGGTAGACGTGATAAACCAGCAGAATCCTGATTTGGTAGTAGTAGCAGGGGACATCATCGATAATGAGTTTTATGCTATTGCAGAGCCTGACAAAATCGCCGAGACTTTGGCGGGAATTAATGCGAAGGATGGAGTCTACGGCGTGTACGGTAACCACGAAGTTGCTGAGAAACTGGTTGGCGGTTTCACCCTTTATAAGCCAGAGAAGATTGAGGTTCAGGACGATGTTAGTCAGATGATGGACGCTGCCAATATCAATATTCTTGAGGACGAGATGGTAACTATCGGCGATATGCAGCTGGTAGGTAGAATCGACGGAGAGAAACCGAACGGGCAGGTTTTGCATGAAGGGGAGCAGCGCCTGAGCCCTGAAGAATGGACAGCAAAGCTGGACAAAAATAAACCAATCGTGTTCCTGGATCACGAGCCTGACGATTTGCCTGATAAGGCGGAGGCTGGAGTGGATGTGGACCTTTGCGGACATACTCATGACGGGCAGGTGTTTCCTGGTAATTTAACGATAAATCTATTTTGGGATAACGCATATGGATTCAAGAAATTTGGTGATATGAATTCAGTGGTTTCTTCTGGCGTTGGCGTGTGGGGGCCGGCAATGCGAGTTGGAACAAATTCGGAAGTAGTTATAGTAAATGTTAATTTCGTTGGTAAGTAATAATGTGGAAGAATAAAGAACTTAAATCTGAAGCGAAGAAATCGCTCAAGTCATACTATAAAGGATTGCTCATGATGACTCTGGTTCTGTCATTCCTGGGGGGTCTGACAAACGGCTCAATGAGACTGGCAAACCTGCAGACTGGCGCAGAATCTGATGCTGTTGTGGCTACAAGCTCGCAGACTACACTTGAAACATACCTGATGTCATTCGCAACAGGTGATGGACACGCAACACAGATTGCTCACGCACTTATGTCCAGTTTCAAGGGCACTGGTGGTGCAATATACAGCTTGATGCATCTGGTTGATGGCATCATCGTTTCAAATGGATTCGTTGCGACACTGGTTGTTATCGCTTCGATGATTGTATTTGTGCTCTATAACGTATTTGTTAAGAACCTGCTTTATGTTGGTTACATGAGAGCCCTTCTTGAGACTAAGGTTTACCCTAAGACTCCGTTCCTTAGAATCTTCGTATTTTTAAGAAAAGACGGTGCGTGGTCAATCGTTAAGGCAATGGTGCTCAGAGATATTGCTATTACAGGATGTGCACTCATTCCTGGGTGTAATTGCAGTAGCTGTTGGAGTTACTGTCAAGGACGGATCAACTCTTATTTTGGTGCTTATCGGTGCAGCGATTATTATCGTATGTGCTGTTCTGACTGCTTACTTCTGGTACAGCTTTATCATGGTTCCATTTATCGTTATCATGGACAAGCATGTTCCAGTTAAGACAGCATTTAAGATGAGTATGGCCATGATGAAGGGAAATAGGAAACATGCAGTGGGACTGGACCTTTCATTTATCGGTTGGTACCTTCTCTCAGCAATCACATTCGGTCTTTCAGATTTATTCTACACAGTAGCATATAGAGAACTGACAAGAGCTGAACTGTTCCGTGTACTCAGAACTAAGGCAATTGAAGATCAAATTGATGGTTTCGAATATCTGGTTGACGATATGCTGGATAGCAATCCTGATGGACTTGACCACTATCCTGCTAAGTCAAGATACGACGAAGCTCGTATCGTTAACTACGTTAGAAGCATGGAGCCAAACAGACATTATACTCTTATCAACCTGATCCTTTGCTTCTTCATCTTCTCATGCATCGGATGGTGCTGGGAAGTTGCAATTCACATCGTAAGAGATGGTGTGTTTGTTAACAGAGGCGTTAACTGGGGTCCTTGGCTGCCTATTTACGGCGCTGGCGGCGTAATGATCATCATATTCCTGAGAAGATTTTCTAAGCTTCCAGGAGTATTAATGGCACTCACATTCGTCCTTTGCGGAGTGGTTGAATACTTCACAAGCTGGTTCCTTGAAGTGACAAAGGGCATGAAGTGGTGGGACTACAGCGATCACTTCATGAATCTCAACGGCAGAATCTGCCTTGAGGGACTGCTTACGTTTGCTCTGGCGGGGCTGCTCTTCGTATACATCGCAGGCCCGGGACTTGATAACTGGCTGAACAAGTTCGACAATAGAGTGAAGATTCCTGTGGCAATATGCCTTTGCGCAATCTTCGGAGCGGACCTTGTTTACTCACACTTTTATCCTAATACAGGCAAAGGAATTACAGCGGGAATGGTGCCTGGAACGGAAGATGAATTCATTTCTGGATAGGAATAAAATATTGTATGCAAAAGGGGGATTTATCTATATGATAATTCCCTTTTTTATGTTATTATGTTGATAAGTGTTCGGGAATAATTCTGAACAAAAACGTTAGTTAAACTAAGGGCGGTTTAAGCAATAAATTAATGAAATCCCGGTTGCCCGAATTGACCGGATTAAGAAGGAGTAAACAATGGCAGAATTAAGAAAACCATTAGAAGGCGTTCGCGTACTCGACCTGACTCAGGCTTACAGTGGACCTTTCTGCACAATGAACCTGGCCGACATGGGCGCAGAAGTTATCAAGATCGAAAGACCTGGTGCTGGTGACCAGACTAGAACTTGGGGACCTTTCAGAAATGACTGGAGTGCATATTTCGCATATGTTAACAGAAACAAGAAGGGCATCACTCTTAACATGAAGGAAGACGCTGGTAAGCAGATCTTCGCTGACATGATTAAGGAAGCAGACGTAGTAGTTGAAAACTACAAGGTTGGAACTCTGGCTAAGCTGGGATTCACTTATGATTACATGAAGGAACTGAACCCTGGAATCATCTATGCTAACATTTCAGGTTTCGGACTCGAAGGCCCTCTGGCAGCAAGACCAGCATACGACATCATCGCTCAGGGTATGTCAGGTATGATGAGTGTTACTGGTTATCCAGATCAGCCACCTGTTAAGCTTGGACCATCAATCGGCGACAACTACTCAGGCGCATACTGCTGCATGGGTATCCTTGCTGCACTGTACAAGAAGCAGGCTACTGGCGAAGGTTCAAGAGTTGACGTATCAATGGTAGATACTCTCTTCTCAGTAATGGAAAACTTCGTAGTAAACTACACTGTTGCTGGCGAAACTCCAATGAGAGCTGGTAACATCGACCCAGGTATTGCACCATTCGACTCATTCTCAGCTAAGGATATGGACTTCGTAATGGGTTGCGGTACTGACAGAATGTTCAACAACCTTTGTGAAGCTCTGGGAACTCCAGAACTGGCTGAAGACCCTAGATTCGCTACAAACGGTCTCAGATGCGAAAACTACCTGCCAGATCTGAAGGCAGCTATCGAAGCAGTAACTAAGACTAAGACTTTCGCAGAACTGGAAGAACTGATCGTTCCTTATGGCATTCCATT
>JAGHTQ010000251.1 GCA_018065295.1 Candidatus Colimonas fimequi
TCAACAAGAACGCAGATGCTCCAATCTTCGAAGTAGCTGACCTTGGTATCGTTGGTGACGTTAAGGCTGTAATTCCTAAGCTTTATGAAGGACTTGTTAAGCACAACAAGGAACATGAAATCAATTAATTGTTAGCAAATTCAAAATAATATAATTTTGCTATCCTTTCCTTAAAAAACTAAAAAGCACCGTAAGGTGCTTTTTGGTTTTTTGTATTTATTTCTTTATTTATCAGGGAATAATTCCTTATACTTCCTGAAGAATGTAGACTGGCTCATCTTAAGAAGCTCGGCAGCCTTGTAAGTTGAACCGCCCATTTCCATGGCACGGCTGAACAGCTGGCGTTCCATGGTCTCCTTAGCCTGAGCATAAGTTGGAAGTTCTTCTTCATCACTTATGTAGTTAACCTTAACGTCCATTGAATCTACAGGAACTTCAGCGTAAGTCGGAGCAGGTGAATTGATGCTCTTGCCGTCGGTAAGAACGAACTGCTTCTCGATGAAGTTCTTAAGTTCTCGGATGTTGCCAGGCCATGGCTGTCTCTTCAGATACTCTATGAAATTAGGAGAAAGGCTCTTCTCCATTCTATATTTCTCGCTTAAATCCTTGAGCGTCTTCTCTGCGAGAGGCTGGATGTCATCGATACGTTCTCTGAGCGGTGGAATGTTGATGGAAACAACGTTCAATCTGTAGAACAGGTCGCTTCTGAAGGTTCCCTCAGAAATCATAGCTTCCAGATTACGGTTTGTAGCTGTTATGATACGAACGTCAACCTTCTTGCTCTTAGTACCGCCAACTCTTGTAACTTCACCATCCTGCAAAACTCTCAGAAGCGATGACTGAAGATTAATTGGCAGTTCTCCGATTTCATCCAGGAACAATGTTCCTGAATCGGCCAGTTCGAACATACCAGGCTTACCCTTGCTGCTCGCACCTGTGAATGCACCAGCAACGTAACCGAAGAGTTCTGACTCCAGCAGGTTAGCAGGAATTGCGCCGCAGTTAATCTTAATATAAGGACGGTTCTTTCTCGGGCTGTTTCTGTGAATGTGCTGGGCAACGATTTCCTTACCTGTACCAGTTTCACCTAGGAGAAGAACAGTAGAGTCCATCTTGGATATCTTCGTTGCCAGATTCAGAACGTTACTAAAGGACATGCTAGCGCATATAACGTTCTCATCATCAGAGGCGGACAGGAGCTGTGACTGATAGAGTTCTGCTCTGCTTGATTCGGCAGCCAGCTTGGAACTGAGATTGTTCAGTTCTGTAATATCTCTAACGTTTGTTACAACGTGTTTAACTTCTCCCTCTTCATCAAACAAAGGAGTACCGGTGATGAGTACATCAATTCCACTTGTCAGTGTCTGGTTTCTGGTTACTGCATCCTTGGAAGAGACAACTTCCTCTGTTATAGATGTAGAAAGTTTACCTTGTTCAACCATCTTCTTGATGTTTTCGCCGATAAGTTCCTGTCTTGTTAATCCGGACATGCGCTCGTATGCCTTGTTAACAAGGACTGCACGTCCGAATCTGTCTGTGATAAAGATGCCGTCATATGTGTTCTCGAAGATCTTCTGTAAGAATGTTTCATCTACCTGATTCTGACGCTGTCTCTCAGATAAAACAGATTCGTTTGTTGCATCTATGAAGTAGCTGATGAGAGCTATGATGTCATTACCTGCGCGAATTGGTGAGCGTTCTGCCCAGATGATTCGGTCACCCATAAGGTAGGTATTCGGTAAGAAATCGTAATTCTTAATGTTGGCGTTCCTGATAGGTGAATCCATAGGAAGCATATCATATGTATAACTGTCAACAAGAGATGCAACAGGTACCTTCAGCAGTCTCGCTGCAAGCTGGTTGGCACAAACGATTGTGTTCTTACGGTCTATGGCGATTATAGCCATATTGGAAGACTCCACATATGAATCCACAAGTTTAATGAGGGTTTCAACATATATTTCTGGAACTTCATCGTTAACAGAGCGTGTCCCTGACATTGCAAAGTAATCTTGTATAAATTTTCTTGAAATCATTTCACACCTCTTAACACACGACTAATTCAAAAATGAGACATTTTATGATACAATGATTATAACATACAGGAGGATGTACATGGCAGACAAATTAAAAGTAGGAATTATGTTCTGCGGAGGGTGCAATGTGTATTATGAGAGGAAGGATGCGTATGATTCCATCTGCAATGCACACTCAGACAGGGCAGAATTTATCCCAAGTTCATATTTAACTGACCGAATCTTCGATATGGTAGTCATTATTAACGGGTGTCCGTCTGTATGTATGTTTGATATAGACTTCCACGCACCAACTTTGATAATAAATAACACAAATCAGGAGATTGCAGCCCAGCTGGTAGGTGATAAACTGGATGAATTGTTCGCGAAAGCGAACTAAAATTTAATGTTTTATGCATAAATGAATTTAAGGACATAGAAGTGTATTCATATTCGAATACACTTTTTTGTTGGTTGGAAAAATATTCTGACAATTCAATTTAGAAACGTTGCAATTACTGGGTTTTCAGATTTAAAAAATATTTTTGATAAAAATCAAAGTTGGCACAGTCGTTGCATATATAAGTGTAGGTTTTGACACAAACGTTATTGTACTATTTTATTATTAATTTGTTAGGAAGGTGTAATTTATTATGAGTCAGAATGAAAGACAGACCTTCGCGAAGACCCTCGGCAGAGGCGACGTATGGGCATTCGCATTTGGTTCAGTTGTAGGTTGGGGCTGGGTAATGCTCGCTGGCGGCTGGGTATCATCAGCTGGTACTGCAGGTGCAATCGTAGCATTCATAATCGCAGCAATTATCATGTCATTTATCGGTATGGCATTCG
>JAGHTQ010000079.1 GCA_018065295.1 Candidatus Colimonas fimequi
GACGGCAGAATTCATCCGGGCAGAATCGAAGAAATGGTTGAGAAGTCCGAGAGAGAAGTTAATGCCACCATCTAGGATGCAGGTGAACAGGCAACTTATGAAGTTGGTATTCACAATCTTCATCCTGAACTTGTTAAGCTTCTTGGTAGACTTAAGTACAGAACTTCATATGGACAGAACGTACTCAAGCACTCAATCGAGGTATCACATCTGGCTGGCCTCATGGCAGGCGAACTTGGCCTCGATGTTACACTTGCTAAGCGTGCAGGTCTGCTCCACGATATCGGTAAGGCTCTCGACCATGAGAGAGAAGGTACTCATGTAGATATCGGTATGGAAGTACTTAAGAAGTACAAGGAACATGATAATGTAATTAACGGCATGGCAGCTCACCATGGCGATTATGAACCTAAGTCAATCGAAGCAGTTCTCATCGCTGCTGCAGATGCTCTCTCAGCTGCTAGACCAGGAGCTAGAAGAGAAACTCTTGAATCATACGTTAAGAGACTGCAGAAGCTTGAAGAAATCGCTAACACAACTCCAGGTGTTGACAAGTCATTCGCAATTCAGGCTGGTAGAGAAATCAGAATCATCGCTAAGCCTGATGAAGTTGCAGATGATGGTATTGCACTCCTGGCAAGAGATATCTCTAAGAAGATTGAATCTGAACTTGAATATCCAGGTCAGATCAAGGTTAACGTTGTTAGAGAAACAAGAGCGGTTGACTACGCTAAATAAGAGAAATTAAGACGGAGACCTCTCCGTCTTTTTCTGCGATATAGACATATGGATAAATCAGGAGAAATTATGATTTATATTGATAACAGTGCAACAACTAAACAGTATCCAGAAGTTACAGAGCTGATGGTAAAGTACATGAATGAGGATTTCGGCAATCCATCATCACTTTATCAGCTGGGCGTTGATACTGAGAAGGCTATCAAGAACGCAAGGAAGCAGCTGACTCGCGCCATGGGAGTAACTGATGGAACAGTATATTTCACATCATGCGGTACAGAAGCTGATAACATGGCTATCTTCGGAGCAGCTAGAGCTCTGAGAAGAGTGGGTAATAGAATCATTACTTCTAAGGTAGAGCATCCTGCAGTTCTTGAATGCTGCAAGCGTCTTGAACAGGACGGCTTCGAAGTTATCTACATTGATGTTGATGAGAAGTGCAGATTAGACGAAGAACAGCTGGAACGTGCTATTAATGACAAGACAATTCTGGTTACCCTCATGCAGGTTAATAACGAAGCTGGAACAATCTTCCCTACAGACAAGGTTAAGGCAATGATGAAGGCCAAGAAGGCTCCAGGCCTTTTCCATAGTGACTGCGTACAGAGCTTCGGTAAGATTTCTCTTCCGAAGGATGCGGATCTGATTTCAATCAGCGGTCATAAGATTCATGGACCTAAGGGAATCGGTGCCCTTTACATAAGAAAGGGCGTTAACCTTCCTGCATACATCGTTGGCGGCGGACAGGAAGAAGGTAAGCGTTCCGGTACTCAGAATGTGGCAGGTATCGCAGGACTTGGTCTTGCGGCAGAAATGTCTGCGAAGACAAGAAATGGCGATATGAAGAAGATGGCTGAGATCCGTCAGGCAATTATCGATGGTTTCAAGGCTAACTTGGATGACATCGTTATCAACAGCCCTGAAGAAACAGGTGAGAAGACTGGTATGGCATGTGCCTCAGTTCTCAACGTAACATTTAAGGGCACAAGAGGAGAAGTGCTCCTGCATACTTTGGAACAGGATCAGATCTATGTTTCAACAGGATCGGCTTGCTCTTCAAACCACAAGGGTCAGAGCCACGTACTGGAGGCAATGGGCCTTAAGCCAAAGGAAATCGAAGGCACACTTCGCTTCAGCCTTGGTAGATTTAACTCCATGGACGAAGTAGAAGAGATTATAGAGAAAGTTACAGCAGCAGTGAAGCGTTTCAGACGACTTGGAAGCTTCAGATAAGCGAGGAATAATTATGGATAGAACAGAACACATTTTCATCGTAAGATGCGGTGAAGTTGCTCTCAAGGGTATGAACAAGCCATATTTCGAAAGAATGCTCGTTGAGAGAATTAAGAAGCTCCTGAGAAAG
Source organism: Candidatus Colimonas fimequi (assembly GCA_018065295.1). Lineage (GTDB taxonomy): Bacteria > Bacillota > Clostridia > Peptostreptococcales > Anaerovoracaceae > Lentihominibacter > Lentihominibacter fimequi. The sequence goes on from JAGHTQ010000079.1 coordinate 2,102, forward strand.
TTTGACGGAGTATCAGTTAAGAGACACGAAGGTCTCATCTTCGTAAGAGCAGATATCAACCTGGACAAGCAGGCGATTATCAAGGAAATCTCAAAGGTATTCGGCGTTGCATCAATCAGTCCTGCAATCGAATGCGAAAGCACAATGGAAGCTATCGGCGAAGCAGCAGTTGAGTACATGTTCGAAGCAATCGAAGAGAGAGGCGTTAAGACATTCAAGGTAGAAGCTAAGCGTGCGGACAAGAACTTCCCTGTTAAGTCACCTGACATCGGCAGACAGATCGGCGCTGCAGTACTCAAGGGATGCAAAGTTCTCCGCGTTGACGTTCACAACCCAGACTGCTTATTATTCGTAGACGTTCGTCGCGATAAGTCATACATCTACCAGGACAAGCTTAAGGGATTTGGCGGTCTGCCACTTGGAACAAACGGCAAGGGTCTGACACTCCTCAGCGGTGGTATCGACTCACCAGTTGCAACATGGATGATGGCTAAGAGAGGTATAATGATCGAAGCGCTCCACTTCCAATCATAACCATACACAAGCCAGAGAGCTCTGGAGAAGGAAGAATACCTGTCTTCACAGGTTGCAAATTACTGCGGTAGATTCAAGATGCACGTTATCAACCTGATTCCAATA
>JAGHTQ010000142.1 GCA_018065295.1 Candidatus Colimonas fimequi
CGAATATGGCGTTAAGAGATTCCATCAGGTAGGAACAGATGAAGTATACGGCGATCTGCCACTTGACAGACCAGACCTGTTCTTCACAGAGGACATGCCGCTTACAGCATCAAGCCCATACTCAGCATCAAAGGCATCAGCAGACCTTCTGGTAATGGCATATCATAGAACTTACGGACTTCCTGTTACAATCAGCAGATGCTCCAACAACTATGGCCCATATCAGTTCCCTGAGAAGTTGATTCCGCTCATGATCAAGAACGCACTTGCAGACGAACCACTGCCAGTATACGGCACTGGTGAGAACGTTAGAGACTGGCTCTACGTAGAAGATCACTGTAAGGCAATTGACCTTATTATTCATAAGGGCGTTGTTGGTGAAGTATATAACATCGGTGGACATAACGAGAAGAGCAATCTTGAAATTGTTAAGACAATTCTCAAGCAGATTGGCAAGCCTGAAAGTCTCATTACATATGTTGGAGACCGTAAGGGACATGACTTAAGATATGCTATTGACCCAACTAAGATTCATAACGAACTTGGATGGCTGCCTGAAACAATGGTAGACGATGGCATCAGACAGACAATTGACTGGTATCTTGAGAACAGAGAATGGTGGGAAGATATCATCAAGGGCGATTATCAGGACTATTACGAGAAGATGTACAGCAATAGATAAGTTATCTGGGAGCACGGGAGCATCATCTGAGGAGGAGACGACATGAAAGGAATTATACTGGCAGGCGGAGCAGGAACAAGATTATATCCACTGACAATGGTAACATCAAAACAGTTACTTCCTATATACGATAAACCAATGATTTATTATCCACTGTCAACACTTATGCTGGCTGGAATTAGAGATATCCTGATTATCAGCACACCACAGGATCTGCCTAACTTCGAGAGACTTCTTGGAGATGGTAGCCAGTTCGGTATCGAGTTATCATACGCAGTACAGCCATCACCAGATGGACTGGCTCAGGCATTTATTATTGGTGAAGAGTTCATTGGTGATGATACATGTGCACTGATTCTTGGTGACAACATTTTCTACGGAAGTGGATTCGGTAGTCTCCTTAAGAAGGCTGTTGCAGATGCTGATAAGGGTAAGGCTTCAGTTTTCGGATACTACGTTCCAGACCCAGAAAGATTTGGAATTATGGCGTTCGATGATGAAGGCAAGGTTACATCAGTTGAAGAAAAACCAGCAAATCCTAAGAGTAATTACTGTATTACAGGATTGTACTTCTATGACAAGAGAGTAGTTGAATTCGCTAAGAATGTTAAGCCATCAGCAAGAGGAGAACTTGAAATTACTGATGTAAATAGAATGTATCTTGAAGCTGATGATCTGAATGCGAAGATTCTTGGCAGAGGATATGCATGGCTTGACACAGGAACAATGGAGAGCCTTCTTGAAGCCAGTGATTTTATTCACACAATTCAGAAGAGACAGGGTGTTGTAATTTCATCACCAGAAGAAATTTCATATATCAACGGCTGGATTGATAAAGAAACATTACTTAAATCTGCAGAAGCATATGGTAAATCACCATATGGAGAGCATCTTAAGAGTGTTGCAGAAGGTAAGTTAAGATACTAATTAAGGGACAATAGACAATGGGAGCAACTTGGACATCAAAACAATTTGAGATTCTTTGTAAATTGAATAATATATGTCAGGCGCAAGGTATCAATCTGTATTTATTTGGTGATACTGCTCTTGCAGCATACAGGGATAAAACTCTATCAGATAATGTTTCAGTATGTATTGACGCTGCTGATGTCAGCAGATTTATCAATGCAGTAGAAGATAGCTTAGATGAACATTTATTGCTGGAGGGAATGCATAACAACGGCAGATATCCCAAGCTTAGCTTAAGAGCATATGATCCTGAAACTATTGATTTTAATGTTGCGAATTATTTGCTCTATGATAACAATTGCATTCACGTTGATGTTGAAATTATAAAGCACATTCCATCTTCAAAAATCAAGAGAACTGCTTTGGATTTGGACTACGGTTTATACAAGGACTCAAGAAAGGAACTTCTTGCTAAATCAAAGAAAGCGTCTGGTAAGAAGGCTTTAGTAAAGAATCTTTTGATGAAGAGAATGCACAATAAAGAGGCTAAATGTGGTGCAGATACATTTGCTAAAGAGATGTTTTTTAAGCTTATTAATGGATATGCTTCAGATGAAAAGAAAGTTGAAATTGATAAGTTTAAATTAAGCAGCTCAATGTTTAAGAAAACAACAACTGTTGAAATAGACGGAGTTTCTTTCCTTATTCCACAAAAGAGTGAACAGTATATTCAGAAGGTATCAGGCTTCAATTGGATTAATGCCGAAACAAAGGCATATTCTGAAGATGATTCCAAGTTTAGAGAAGTTGAATTCAGCTGGGCACAGTATAAGGGAAGAATCGAAGGAATACTGCCTGATGAATATTTTGATTTGCTTAAGAAAAGTAATTCGTTAGGTGCTAAACATCAGAAGTATCACAAGAAGATTACTGATTACTATAAGATTCTGAAGAGAACTGATGTAAGAATTAAACTTTGGAAGAAATACTCACCGATAAGGGATGAAATTATAGAACTTCTGGGCGCAGGTAAATATGAAGAACTTGAAACTGTTTTAAGTGACTACATTGATGCACTTAGAGAATTTGCGGACATGAAACTTGGCTTAAGTTTTGATCCAGATATCTTCATGGCAGCTAAGCAGGTTTTAGTTAATAAAGGTGAGAGTGAGGCGGCAGATTATATGGAATCACTTATTCCGCAAGCACATAAGAAGCCACTTCGCATTAAAAATTACAAGGGCGAATATATAAACTAGTAGGGGAATAGAATGATAAGAAACGAAGACCAAAGAATTTTGTGGGAGTTTTTTAAACGAATAGCTGAATTCCTCAATGATAATAATTTTAAGTACTATTTGTCTTCAGGTACTGCCATAGGAGCAATTAGACATAAGGGTTTCATTCCATGGGACGATGATATCGATCTTATGATGGATAGAGAAAATTATGACAGATTGATTTCAATGGCAGATAAGCTTCCTTGGGACGATATTGAACTGGTCAGCAGTGAAATAAGCGATAACTATTTCAGACCGTTTGCTCAGTTTTCTGCAAAGAAGGATACAAACTTCCTTAAAAGCGGAATGTTTAATATGGGCGAATGTATGGGAACATTAGTTGATGTATTCTGCGTCGATAAGATTAATTCAAGTCGATTAGATGAATATGAAAGGGATGTGCTCCTTTACCAGGAGACATTAGCTGATGCATTTGTTTATAAATATGATGTTGTTCAGTGTGCAGATGAGTGCTTGAAACTTCGTCAGGAATGTAGAGAAAAGGGTAAGAGACCAGTAATCCAGCGTCTTAAGGCTAAATTAGAAAGCTATGCTGATGATGATTGTGATGAATATGTAGTTAGATTTTTCTTCACTCATCACTTGAATCATTTTGCTATTGAGGGACTTGAAGGAGAAAGACTGGTTGAATTTGAGGGTGTTAAGTTCCCGATTCCAACAAATCAGGAAGAATTCCTCCGTTGGCATTATGGCTACGATTGGTACATTTTACCGAACGTTCAAGGCCAGGAATCACATGATTTCTATAAAGATGCAGATATTAGTTCACGTAACTACTTTGAAGATATGTCCAATTTCATAGATTGGGATGAGGCAAAGGAAAATCTGGCGCATAGAAAAGACATTACACTAGAGAGGCTTAAGTATAAGTCAAAGGTAGATACATATAATAAGAAATTAGCAGCTGCTAAAACTATTATGCGCAGCAATATAGAACAGAATGCTGTAAAAATTGACGAATTGTTTGCTCGTAGAGAGTATGCAGAAGTCGTTGATATAACAATGCCGTTAACAAATGGCTTCAAGTCATTATTACCAGAAAACGTTGGAAATAATGGTTTGACACTACAGACAGTTGGCAAATGGATTTACAGTTTAACTGTCAAAGGAGAATACTATAAAGGTCATAAGATTCTCTCAAGGATAGTACCTGATTGGGAATCTAGAAGTAATGAAGATGAGAACCTGGATTTCTTTGGCAAGGTATTATCTTTAGTCGAGTATTACCAGGATCATAAGGTTGAAGAACTACATAATTATGTTAGTGAACTTCCAGTTGATAAATGGTCAGATATACCAGATTATTTGACTGCATTAGCATATCTCAGCAAAGAGGGTAGAAACCTTATTGCAGATGATAAGCTTCTGGATTTATGTGAGAATTATTTAAAAACATATCCAGAAAATTGGGAGGTATTGAAAATTAAAGCAGATTTGACTGCCGAATCAAACAAAGATGAGGCCATGAGTATTTATCGTAAAATTTACGATAATACAAGCAATGGGTTACTTATTCTGGAACTTAAAGACAAGTTTAATTTTGATGATAAGTTCAATTAGTAGTGAAGGATTAAGGAGACTAAAATGAAAAAGATAATTACGTACGGAACATATGACCTGTTTCACGAAGGTCATTACAATATGCTCAAACGAGCTAAAGCAGCTGGCGATTATCTGATTGTTGGTGTAACTGGTGATAACTATGATATCGGCAGAGGTAAGTTATCCGTTAAGGATAGCCTGGCAACCAGAATCCAGAACGTTAAGGATACAGGATTTGCTGACGAGATTATCGTTGAAGAATACCTGGGACAGAAGATAAGTGACATCATCAAGTATGATATCGATGCTTTCGTAATTGGTGATGACTGGAAGGGTAAGTTCGATCATTTAAGCAATTACTGTGAGATGATTTATCTTGAGAGAACTCAGGGTATTTCAAGTACACAGATTAGAGAAGAAAACTTCAAGACTAATAGAATTGGCATAATTACTGATCAGAATGATGACAATCAGATTGTAAGTGAATCCAAGCTGGTAAGTGGATTTAAAGTAAGCGGAGTATTTAGTCCTGATTACACTAAGTCAGTTCTCTTCAGAGATAAGTACCAGCTGGATACTAGTTATTCAAATGAAGAAGAACTTTTCGCAGATACTGATATCATCTATATTAGAACGGCTGTTGAAGATAGATATAACTATGTTAAAACAGCAGTACTTAAGGGAAAGCACGTTATCTGTGATCCACCGTTTGCCCTTGAAACTGATAAACAAAAGGAGCTGTTCGAACTGGCCAAGTCAAAGAATGTAATTCTCATGGACAACGCTAAGATGGTAAACATCAATACCTTTAATCAGCTTCTCTGGATGACACAGGCGGGAATAATCGGAGACATTATTAAGTTCAATTGCTCCGTTTCCAAGAAGAACAGAGATAT
>JAGHTQ010000127.1 GCA_018065295.1 Candidatus Colimonas fimequi
AAGATCGTGCCTAAGAAGACCTCAATCAAGAAACTGGTCAAGGGCCGCAGATACATCAAGGTGACAATAGGCAAGGTGAGCAAGCAGTGCTCAGGCTACACAGTGCAGGTTGCAACCAACAGCAAGTTCACTAAGGGCGTCAAGACTGTATCGACCAAGAGCTATAAGACGACTGTCAAGAAAATCAAGAACCTGAAGTCAGGCAAGAAGTATTACGTAAGAGTAAGAGCTTACAAGAAGGTAAATGGAACCAGATACAGCGGCAGCTGGTCTAAGGTGAGAACAGTTACAGTTAAATAACAGAGAGGGGCTGCATGAGAGTTTTATGGTGTGCAACAGCCCCTTTGTTGTCTGGTTATATAATTATACCTCAAATCGCTAGCCGTGAAAATTCGCGTTATGCCTTACTACTTCGCCGGTCCGAGTTTGCCATACATACTGTACCTGCTAGCGACATACAGCGACTCGCAGTACTCGTAGGTTATACCGTCTTTGCTGGTAGTTCCCTTGATGAATACCGCAGCATCTCCAGCCTTGGTTTCGAGCAGTTCAGCCTCTTCCGCATCTAATATGGCTATAGATATTACGTGTTCCTGACGTGTTAGGTGCACATTATAATCGGTCGCCAGAATATCATACAGCGACTCTCTGCCAAAATCATACTTTAACAAGCCGGGACAATGCTCGGTTGGGATGTATGCCGTCTCCAGGCAGAGCGCGATATTGTTAACGAATCGAACTCTCTTCAGGCAGTATACAGGCATTCCAGTTGGAAGGCACAGCGCTCCGGCAACCTTCTTGCTTGCCTCAACCAGTTCGAAACTGATAACTTTACTCTCCGTTAGTGCCTGTTCCTCAGCCCAACCTGCAGAGAAAGAAATGAATGCATGAACATTGTCCTGTAACTTCTTAGGCGCTACGTATCTGCCTTTGCCGTGAAGCGTGTCAATAATTCCTTCATTCTGCATTCGGTTAAGTGCCTCTCGCAAAGTAACCCTATTGGCGTCAAATATCTCGCATAAATCGCGCTCAGACGGCAGCTTGTCTCCTGGCTGGAGATTGTTACCCCATATATATTCTTCAATTCTCTCTTGCAGTTCTTCGCTTACTATATGTAGTTTCTTACTCATTCTATTACTCCATAATCGCAGAAAATACAAATTTCTTACCGCTTGAATATGACTTTGTGTACTCTATTACTTGTCCATCCTGGTCCCTGACCACCTCGTGCGTCATGAAACCGTATTCCCCTTCAGGAACGTCTAGAAATGTCGATTGCGGTGCGCTCAGTTTGACAACTTCGAGTGTCTGCATATCCTCGGTGAGGACAATATCCTGTTGGCGTATCAGGTCATACAACGAATATATCTCGAAATCATACTGCTCGATATTCGGAATAAGATCATAAGGTATATTCGTATATTCCAGGATGTACGGCTCACCATCTCCGAGTCGCAGCCTCACAAGTTGATATATCAAGGAGTTTTCGCTGATTCCCATTATCCGCGAGTACTTGTAACCAGCAGTTCGCTTTCCTGAGCGAAGCACCTTGACAGATGGTGATAGTCCCATGTCAAGCAGGAATGGGGATGTGCCCTGAATATTGTCGAATGACATATCGATTTTCTGCCTATTAACAAATGTGCCTTTGCCAGGACGAGGAATTAGCAGGCCTTCTCCGACAAGAATTGCAACCGCCTTGCGAAGTGTCATTCGGCTCACTCTATACATCTCGGAAAGTTGCTGTTCAGACGGTATAAGTTGTCCGAAAGAATACTCCCCACTCTCGATCTGCTCTCTAATATGCGCAGCTATTTGTTTGTATATTGGCTGGCTGACCTTCATCAATTACCTCCGTTAATGCAGTAGGATTATGGCTAAAAAAAAATTTATCTCTCCTGACTCCCCGGCAAGTGAAACAAGTTGGTTAGAGCACGTAATATATGAGTACTCTGAATAGGTGGTATGTTAACAAGCGGGACATTGCCGTAATAAAAAGGAGTGAGATAGTGCGTGGTATAGTGATTGCTTCAAATCTGTATAGTTATTATATCAGAAAAAGCTTTATTTTATAAAGGAAATATTAAAGTGGTATAGTTTGCTTGAATAAATGTATGTGCAATGACAGTGCTAGAAACATGGAGTACAGTCGAATTATGCAAACTGGTATGCTGAAATCGTAAAAAATGGAAGAAAACCTACAGGGAAATGGGTGCGAAAAGAGTGGGATAAGTGCCATAAACCCCTGTAAACACTGAGTTTGCACAAGTTGACATTAAGAAATGCATAGTGGTATATTGAAAAATATAAAATATATATACTATATACCAGTTGGTGGCAATAGGAGGTAATTATGAGCGGCTTTTTCAGTGATAAGAAGAGAGTTGCGGCTTATGCGATGATGATAGGAGTGTTCATCATTATCGGTATTTTCGCACCAAGAGAATCCCTTGGATATTGGGATTTCATGGAATATGTTGATGCAGGCGAGGACCTTCCTGCAGAGCTAGTAGTTAATTTCGGAGGATGGACTCTACTTGTTCCGATCGTAATGTTCGCATTCGTACTGTTGACTAAGAGCTTTCTGGAAGCATTTATCTGGGCTTCATTCATGACAGTATTCATGCGTTTCCGTGGTGACACAATTGTTGCCTTTACAAATGAGCAGATCAATGCGGTTCTTGATTATGACAATGCAAGAATGCTTATTCTCTACCTTGGAATCGGAGCTGTATTAGCAGCAGTGTCTAAGGGTGGTGGAGCTAAGGCGTTCGCAGATTGGGCAAGATCTAAGGCTAAGAGCCCTAAGACTTCTCTGATTATCATGTGGCTAATGGATATCGTTCTATCAGTAGACGATGAGCTAAGTGCATTCACAACAGGTGCAGCAATTACACCTCTTGCTGATAGTTATGGAATTCCTAGAGAGAAGTCAGCATTCATGATTCGTTGTTCAGCAGTAGCACCAGCTACACTATGGCCTCTCGGTGCATGGACGGTATTCGTTGCTGTACTACTTGAGACATCAGGATTTGCTGAATCAGGACAGGGTGTTGCTGCATATATGAAGTGCGTACCATTTATGTTCTTCCCAATGATCGTTCTAGTAATTGGCCTGCTTGTTGCTCTCGGAATTATTCCTGACTTCGGTAAGATGAAGGCAGCTGTTAAGAGAGTTCAAGAGGGTGGACCAATTGCTCCAGACGCAAGCGGTAAGGAAATGGGAGATGATGCAGGTGTTGGTTCTGGAGATATCAACGAAGGAATGCCACATCGCATGATCAACTTCTTCCTTCCAGTAATCGCACTTGTAGGTGGTGCATGGGTAGCTGAACTTGACATCATGGTAGGTGTAATCTGTTCACTAGTGGTTACATACTTCCTGTTCGTATTCCAGGGTATCTGCACACCTAAGCAGTTCATCAATGACATCCTTGTTGAAGGTTTCAAGGATATGATGATGCTTGCTATGCTGTTCGGTGTATCACTGGTTCTTGTTAACGAGCTTGATGCTATGGGCTTCGCACCATTTATCGTAGATGCTACATCTAAGGTTCTATCAGCTAAGCTTCTACCATTCGTAATATTTACAGTATTCGCTTGTACTGAGTTCCTAGTAAGCTTCAACTGGTCACTATATATGATGGCACTTCCAATCGTTATTCCACTAGCTTCAGCTACAGGTGCTAACCCTTACATGACAATTGCAGCTCTAATCTGCGCAGGTATCTGGGGTAGCCAGGGTTGTCTATATTCAGACGGCGCTATCGTTGCTGCAGCAGCTACAGGAACAGATGCTTACGAGTCATCGACTACTTCAGTTCAGTACATCGTAGTAGCAGCTGTACTGACAGCAGTATGCTTCTTAGTAGCAGGATTTGTATTCTAGGAAATGATAGATAATTTGAACAAAGCACATGGACTCTTGGCTCTTGACCTTGACGGTACATCTGTCGCAGATGACTATACAATGAGTCAGGCCTCGAGAACTGCGCTTGCAGTCGCTAGACGTAACGGATGGATTACAGCATTCGTTACGGGACGGCGTGATGTAGATATGATCAATCTTGAAGGTGCGTACGAACTCGTGGACTATTTCGTGCTTAATAACGGGGGTAAAATCACTCGCTGCAATGATCACGAAGTCCTGTATAACGATAAGGTTCCAGAATGCGCGGCCAAGCAACTAATACAGTATTGTCTAGACAACAACTTGTCTCTGCACATTACAGATGGAGATAGTTGGCTAGTGAACAAAATGACGCCAGATACGGAAGAGTATGCTGAATATCTTGGCGTCAGGCCGGGGGTGTATCGAGCCTTGGAAGAACTTGCTTTTGACGGGGGAATTGAGGCGTTCACAGCACTTGAAGATTGGAGACCTATAGCAGAATACATCGAAAATAACCTGCCGGAGGTTGTCTATACTCTATCGGAGCCTGAATGCATAGACATTATGGTGAAGGGAACGAATAAGTGGGATACAATCAAGCGTCTCATGGAGATAGAAGGTATAGACGTCGAGAATGTAGTTGCGGCAGGGAATTATTACAATGACCTTGATATGATTCGCGGAGCAGGCATCGGTATTGCTGTTGCAAACGCTCCGGGTGAAGTTAAGAGTCAGGCTGATTACGTAACGACTCGCACTAACAACGAGGATGCTATTGTAGAGATTGTGGATAGATTCTGTAAATAAGGTATCGTTATATGATATTAGGAGGTTATTATGAGCTGGCTCAGAGATATGTTCGGCGCTGATAAGCCGATTATTGCGCTGCTTCATCTCAATGCGTTTCCGGGAGATCCGCTGTTCAAGCGTGGCGACTCGATGAAGAAGACCGTTGAGGACGCGAGAAGGGACCTAAGGGCGCTGCAGGATGGAGGCGTAGATGGCGTGCTGTTTTCTAATGAATTCAGTCTGCCGTATCAGCAGAAGATTGATTATATTGGACCAGCAGCAATGGCCAGAGTAATCGGGGAACTTATGGATGAGATCAGAGTTCCTTTTGGCATTGATTGCGAGGCAGACCCGCTGGCCGCTATTGACCTTGCAGCTGCAGTAGACGCGGATTTCATTCGCGGCCTCTTTACTGGTGTATACGCAGGAGATGATGGAATTGTGAATTCAGATCCAGCAACAGTTCTGAGACGCAAGAAGGCTCTCGGCCTTGACGATCTTAGAATGCTATATTTCCTGAACAATGAGTCCGATAGATACATGGTAGACAGAGATCTTCCTGCGATTGCGGAATCGACTGTATTCGACTGTCATCCAGACGGATTCCTTATTATGGGAGAATATGCTGGGCAGGATGCGGATTCAAGTCTGATAACTCAGGTTAGAACCTGCGTTGATGTTCCGGTTCTATGTGGAACTGGCTGTAATGCGCAGAATATTAAGAGTAAGCTTGATATTTCGGATGGTGCAACAGTAGGAACAGCCTTTAAGGTAGACGGGAAATTTGAGAACCACGTGGATTATGAAAGAGTACGTGCATTCATGGAGCAGGTATTCGAATATCGCGCGTGCAAGTAGTGTGAATGGTAGCTGGTGATGCCAGTGACAATGTGATAGTGAACCCGCGGTCTAGTGACAGTGGGTTCTTGTCTTCTATTCGAGAAAGGACTAATCTATGCAGCGTTATTATATGGGAGTTGACATAGGCACACATGAGAGCAAGGGTGTGCTTGTGGATGAGAATTTGAAGATTGTCGCTATAGAGACAGCGGAGCATGGACTTGAGAATCCTAAGCCAAATTACTATGAGCATGATGCAGAGGCTGTATGGTGGGGGGACTTCTGTAAATTGTCCAATGGGCTGATTAAGGCTGCTAATATTGACGCAGAACAGATTGCCTGCGTTGGCGTTAGTGCGCTATCTGCAGATGTTGTTCCTGTTGACGAGAACTGCACTCCGCTACGCAAAGCCATTCTATATGGAATTGACGCTAGAGCAGAGGCTGAGATAGAATTCATGCAGGAGTATTACGGAGAGGATAGACTGGATGAGCTCTTCCCTGATGAACTGTGCTCGTCAGACTGCATGCCTAAGATACTCTGGATCAAGAATAATGAGCCGGATATTCACGAGAAGGCATATAAGTTCCTGACAGCATCCTCCTATCTGACGGCTAAGTTGACAGGTAGATATGTAATAGACAGATATCTTGCGATTTCGTCATTTGCTCCAGCATATAACTCGGATCTGTCAATACACAAGGAACACACGGAGGAACTATATTGCCGTGCTGATCAGCTTGCAGAGGGCTGTGAGACTGCAGATCTAGTTGGAGTTGTGACAGAGGCGGCGGCTAAGGTAACAGGCCTTGCGGCAGGAACACCTGTTGTAACAGGAACGGACGATTCAGGTGCAGAGGCGATAAGCACGGGAGTTCTCAAGCCGGGCCGACTGATGGTTCAGCTGGGATCAACCTGCTATATCATGTACTGTTCAGACAGGCCAATAGACGAGGACAGACTGTGGTGTGGCGACTTCCTGATTCCTGGAACATATTGCGTTGATGGAGGTACTAATACTGCTGGAGCCCTAACAAGCTGGATGAGAGACACAGTATTCCCAGAACTAAAAGCAGCTGAAGAGGCTACCGGAGTGAACGCATACGAAACGATGGCAGAACTTGCATCAACAGTAGTTCCAGGTTCTGACGGACTAATCGTGCTGCCATATTTCTCTGGTGAACGTACGCCTATCAACGATGCGGATGCTAAGGGTGTGTTCTTCGGAATGACATTGCAACACACAAGGGCGCATATGATGAGAAGCGTACTTGAGGGCGTTGCGTATTCAATTGCACAGCATGTGCAGATAATGGAGGAGAATGGGCTAGAGATAGATGACATTCTGTGTGTCGGCGGTGGAACTAAGAATAGGGAGTGGCTCCAGATAATATCTGATATAACTGGACATACAGTTAGAACAGCCAAGGTTACTATTGGTGCAGCATACGGAGATGCGATGATTGCAGCTCTTGGCGTAGGAAGAGTGCCGAATTATGACGCGCTGGCCGACTACATTGAACCTGGTGAGACATTCCAGCCTAATGAGGCAAATCACGAGGTGTACAAGCCTCTTATGGAGATATACACTGAGCTATACCAGTCGACAAAGGACCTTATGCACAGACTATAACCCGGCCAAAAGAAGGATATGTAACTCGTAATCCCCCGGCATGTCGGGGATGTGCGCGTTGGAATTATTGAAGGCTCGAATCGCGGAAGCGGTTCGAGCCTTTTTGCAGTTTGACTATTCTTCTGTTATGGTATTAATCCATTTGCCGGTCTTGATTCGATGTAGTACAAATGGAAT
>JAGHTQ010000203.1 GCA_018065295.1 Candidatus Colimonas fimequi
CGTGAGCCTTAAGGTCGCGCATAACAAGTCCTGATGTTGCTTCTATTACTACTGTTCCTACAGGAACCTTAATAATAAGATTCTCACCGCTCTTGCCGTACTTCTTGCGCTTCATGCCGTTCTGGCCGCTCTCAGCTTCGTACTTCCTCTTATATCTGAAGTCCATGAGTGTTCTCATATTCTCGTCGGCTTCGAATATAACATCTCCGCCTCTACCGCCATCGCCACCATCTGGACCGCCATCTGGTACGAATGGGTCATGTCTGAAGGTAACGGCACCGTCGCCGCCCTTACCTGATTTAATTGTAATTTTCGCTCTATCTACTAACATAAAATCCTCCTGTCTATTAACTTACCGCGCTTCCCAGCGCTGCTGGCAATTGGATGTTTGCTCTGTGTCCATACATAGTTTATTTTACTTGAAATTCCAATATAAATAAAGGAATTTATAGCAAATTAAAACCCCTATTTGCATAGGGGTTTTCAAAACATTTTTAGTAGCATTCGGCTTCTAATTAAGCTTCCTTAGGATATACGCTAACCTGCTTTCTAGTCTTGTCTTTTCTTTCGAACTTAACAGCTCCGTCGATCTTAGCGAATAATGTATCATCGCCACCGATACCAACGTTGTTACCAGGGTGGAACTTAGTTCCTCTCTGTCTAACGAGGATGCTGCCTGCGCTTACGAACTGACCGTCGCCTGTCTTAACGCCTAAACGCTTTGATTCACTGTCACGACCGTTTTTTGAGCTACCTACACCTTTCTTACTTGCCATGGTGTTTCCTCCTTAGTCTATAATCAACAATACAGTAACTTCTGTTTCTTAATCTATCGTTTCTCGGCTTCTCTTACAGAGCTGCTTCGATTGTTTCGATGATTACTGCCTTAACAGCCTTCTCATCAACTTCGATTCCGTTTTCGTTAGCGAATTCGATGAGTTCTGCCTTCTTCATTGACTTTAATGCTGGCTTCTTAGCTTCTTCTTCAGCTGCTTCTTCTACTACTGCTGCTGGAGCTTCTGCCTTAACGCCACCGATTGAAGTGATTTCAACCAGAGTATATGGCTGTCTGTGACCCTGCTTCTTTCTGTAGTCCTTCTTAGCCTTATACTTGAAGATGATAACCTTCTTAGCCTTGCCAGTTTCAACTGCTGTGCCTTCAACTGTTACGCCTTCTACGTAAGGAGTACCAACCTTAACACCAGCTTCGTCAGCCATTACAAGTACCTTGTCAAATACTACTGCTTCGCCGTCAGCAACATTCAGCTTCTCAACTGCGATCTGGTCGCCGTTAGTTACCTTATACTGCTTTCCGCCTGTTTCGATAATTGCATACATTAGATATTTACCTCCTCTATCCAGACTCGCCTACTGTTGGGTAGATCGACCTTATGCCAACCTTTAAAAGGACCCACTTCGAGCGGCTTACCTCAAATATATTACTACAAGCCAATCTACTTGTAAAGCACTATTTTCCCGTAAATGCAAGTTTTTTCAAGGGATTCAGAGGTTTGTTCGTTCTTTTTACTTGATGTCTTAAAACTTCGTCCTGGAAGATGCTATTTCTTATTTCTCCGTTCGTCTAGCATCTTCCTTCCTGGTCTTGCCAAAACAATTCTCGAATAAAGTGAAAAATTAATGTCTTTTATGTCGCTCAGCATCTTCTAGCCTCTCTGCCCCAAGATTTTTTATAGAGAAAATGAAATTTCGTATCATTGATAAATGCTAAGCATCTTTTACCCTTAATGCTACAATCAGCATGTGGATATAAGATGCTGGAGCTACACAAATATTGAGCATTTACACTTTTTTACCAAAAAACACTAGTGAAAACTTGGCAAAAGGTGCTGAGTAATACGAATTTACTTATATAGTATCTTTTGACCAAAAAGCATAATCGCATGTTGCAATCCATACATTCTGCTATAACAACAGCGAAACGGATCCCAACAACTGGGATCCGTTCCGCATATATGAATGATATTGAGAGTTTACTCGATAATAACTCCATCTTCGTCGATGAAGAATTCGCTTTCGTCAAAGTCTGCTGGAAGTTCCACTGCTTCAGGTTCATCCTTGTCCTTGCGGATTGTGTCAAGAAGCAGACCTTCTACCTTCTCCAGAACATCGTAGTTCTCTTCCAGGAAGTTCTTAACGTTTTCTCTACCCTGGCCGATTCTCTCGCCCTGGAAGCTGTACCATGAGCCAGCCTTCTCGATAATCTTAGCATCTACTGCACAATCAAGAACGTCGCCTGATCTTGAAATGCCCTTACC
>JAGHTQ010000180.1 GCA_018065295.1 Candidatus Colimonas fimequi
TAAACAACCAGTGAAGTGCCACCGATAATCAGGGTGTCTGCTTCTGAAATCGCATTAACAGCGCCGCGGATAACCGAATCATCCAGAGGCTCTTCATAAAGAACAACGTCTGGCTTAATAGTTCCGCCGCAAACAAGGCACTTAGGAACACCGTTCTTGCAGTTATCTTCATCCATGATGAAATCCAGGTCATAGAACTTGCCACAGTCCATGCAGTTATTTCTAAGAACTGATCCGTGAAGCTCATAAACCTTCTTGCTGCCAGCCTTCTGATGAAGACCATCGATATTCTGAGTTACTACACCGATAAGCTTACCTTCTTCTTCAAGCTTGGCCAGGGCAAGATGCGCCTTGTTAGGCTCCGCCTCTGTATAAATAAGATTCTTCTTATAGTAATCATAGAAAGTCTCTGTTTTATGATCAAAGAACGTACGTGAAAGCATTGTCTCTGGAGAATGACCATAGTCATTCATAGCCTTATAAAGACCGCTCTCTGAACGGAAGTCAGGGATGTTACTCTCAGTTGAAACACCAGCTCCACCGAAGAATACAACCTTCTTACTCTTGTCTAAAATCGCCTTAACTCTTGCATCCATGATATTACCTCCTATAATGGCAAAACGACCTTGCCATACTTAAATTGTACGTTCAAAGTCGTCTGTTTGCAACTGGAATTCAACCAGATGCTTCCTGTACTTGAGGGGTACGTGACCCGCCTGACATCTAGGGTTGATTCGTTCTTTTATGGCTATGTGATCGAAGTATTTCTTCCAAAGTCTCCTGTACCCAACCTCATCCGTTGAGTAGTCAGGCATGTCGCCTTCGCCAAAGTCCGTGATATACCACTGGCCCTTAAGTGCCACGATTGCCTTATTCCTTCCTACATCACGGATGATGAAGGGTTCGTTCTTGAATCTATCGCAAAAATGGCTTGGAAGAAGTTCCAGCACATCGTGCTCCGGCTCGATTTCTCCGTAGAGTACGCCACCATCCATCTGAGAGAATCTGACGAACTGTCTCATTCGCTCCGCTTCATTACCAACTTGCCTAACGGCAGTCTCAATGGCAATAACAATGTCATTGCCGTGCATATATGTGAATTTAGGACCAGTTCTAAATCCCATGACAGCGAATCTGAGAATCTTCATCTCCTTATCCGCCACATTCGAGAGAAATGTCTTGTACATGCAGCGCACTGCGAAGTGAGAAATCTTCTCTTCCATCGCATCGTATACTATAGAAGCCTTAGCCTCGTCAGTCTCAACTTCTAAGAAATCTCCAAGAAGGTTCATCTGATAAGACTCCTTGGTATATATGCCTGTTGCCTTGGCTGTATAGTAGTGGTGGTGAATACATGTGAGAAGCCCTTCGAAAGTTCCATCATATAAATAATCCACTATATCACCCCCGCAATCGATAACTTCTCAAGAGCTGCACCCTGCTCAAGTCTCTTCCAGTTATTATCGAAGAGCTGAACCTGGCTTGCTGCAGTCAGAAGGTTCTGATGAGTGTCAAACATGGACATCTGAAGACCATTCTCCATACCCAGCATGGCGTTTCTGATAGTCTCAGGCAGGAACTTCCTGTCGCCATAATACTTGCCACAACATGTGAGGAAGTACTTAGCTCTCTTCATTACTACGCCCATCTTCTTAAGATCATCATATCCTACTGGCGCCAGCTTGCGCGCTCTGAGGATACGCTTAGCTGATGTATCACCAACTCCAGGAATTCTCATAAGTTCCATGTATGATGCACGGTTTATCTCAATCGGGAATCTGTCCAGATTCTTGATAGCCCAAGCCACCTTAGGATCCATGTCCGGATCCAGATTCTCATCCTTATTCTTAAACAGTTCACTGGTTGTGAATCCATAGAATCTAAGAAGCCAGTCTGCCTGATACATTCTGTGCTCCCTCTGAAGTGGAGGCGCACTCTTAAGATCAGGAAGAATCGGTGACTTAACAACAGGAACATAGGCAGAGTAATATACTCTCTTCATCTTGAATGTACGATACAGATTCTCACTTGTTGTGAGAATGCTGGCATCACTCTCACCACCAGCTCCGATAATCATCTGTGTTGTCTGTCCTGCTGGAGCGAAGTCCTTGCCGTCACGCTTCCTTCTAATCGGTACAGTCAGATCGCGGCTACCCTTAATAGCCTGAAGGCCTACCAGATTACCTGCCACGTTGACATTCTGTCCCTTGAACATAGTGCCAGGACCAACCAGAGCCCCACGCTCAATAAGAGTGTTCGTTATCTGCTTCATCGGTGTGAATATCTGCTTAGGCTTCTTCTGAGGCGCGAACTTATTAAGGCTCTCAGAATTAGGCATCTCAATGTTGACGCTAAGTCTATCAGCAACCAGACCTATCTCATGAAGGATCTCCTGGGATACGCCAGGAATAATCTTAGCATGAATATATCCTGCGAACTGATAGTCATATCGCAAGATTCTAATTGCCTTAAGTATTCTCTCCGCAGTGTAGTCCGGAGAGACCTCAACGGCTGAACTAATAAACAGTCCTTCTATATAATTACGTCTGTAGAATTCATATGTCAGTTTAGCCAATTCTTCTGGCTCGAAGGATGCTCTAGGGAAATCGTTATCTCTACGATTAACACAGTACTCGCAGTTATACGCACAGTTGTTAGTGAACAGCACCTTAAGAAGGGAAATACATCTGCCATCGGCAGCCCAGGTATGGCAAATACCTGCAGCTGTAGTGCTGCCAATAGTACCGTTATTCTGTCTCTTGACTCCGCTGCTGGAGCAAGAAACATCGTACTTGGCGCTCTCAGCCAGTATTTCAAGTTTCTTCATTATCTGTTCCATAACGACTCCTAATACACGTCTCCCAATTATTTACCAAGAATCCCCCCTCGGTATAATAATATTGTACCACCATCCGAACGTTTGTTCAATAACTTTCGAACAGTCGTTCTTTGCGTAATAAAAAGGCCAGGTAAAATACCTAGCCTTAAATATTCTTATACTGTGCCGCAGCGGCGCTCCTTGGTACGGTTCATGTGAATCTCCATGGCCTGGGCGCCAGCCTTCACGTCTTTATCGACGAAAGCTTTGAAGATAGCGCGGTGCTCTTTGAGCACGTTCTGGAGATAGTCGTCATCGTACATTGAGTCAGCGCCCTTGTACTTAACCAGATTCTGGTATGATGAGAGCAGTGTCTGCAGGGTTCTATTGTGCGATGCCTCATAAATCACCTGATGGAAACCAGTGTTAATTGTGAGCATCTTCTCGATGTCGTTTCTGAGAGTGTAGAATTCCATGAATTCGAAAGTCTCTTCCAGCTTATCCATCTCCTCGTCTGTAATTCTCTCGATAGCCCACTTAACAGCCTGGATCTCGTAGATCTTACGAAGTTCGAACATATCTTCATAATCGCGGTCGCTCATGCCGATAACGAATGCTCCGCGGTTTAAGATGTTCTCAACGATACCGTCAGTTTCCAGCTGACGAAGGGCTTCTCTTACTGGAGTTCTGCTCACCTGATAACGGTGGCAGAGGTCCTGTTCTGTGAGCTTCTGGCCTGGCTTGAATCCGCCAGTAAGAATGTCGCGTCTCAGCTTGTTAAGCAAAGTTTCACTGATCGGCGCATTATTATTGCTCACATCTCCCGGGAATTTATACATCATCGGGCCACCTCCTTACAGGTTAGCCAGAACGTATTCTGTGAAGTCTGCTGCAGTGTTGCCAGTGCCATCGCCAGGCATATCCAGTGCATCCTGTGCTGCATCGAGAACTTCTTCCAGCTTCTGAGCCTTGTCAACGAAACCGATGTGTCTGAGGAGCATTACTGCAGCTCTCTGAAGGCTTGCTGGGTTAGCATATTCTGCGATACCAAGTTCAACCATTCTTGGAGCTGAGCCGTGAATAGCTTCGAACATAGCGTATCTGCCACCGATGTTAGCGCTGCCTGCAGTACCTACGCCACCCTGAAGCTGTGCAGCTTCATCAGTGATGATGTCGCCATAAAGGTTAGGCAGGATGAATACGTTGAAGTTGCTGTTAATCTGATCGTTAACCAGGTTAGCTGCAGTGATGTCAACGTACCAGTCGTCAACCTTGATGTCTGGGTAATCCTTGGCAACTTCGTAGCAGAGGCTGAGGAACTTACCATCAGTCTTCTTCATGATGTTAGCCTTAGTAACGATTGAAACGTTCTTGTTACCGTTGTTCTTAGCATATTCGAAAGCTGCGCGAGCAAGTCTTGTAGTTCCGATGTTTGTTGTTACCTTGAAGTCTACTGCGATATCTTCTGTAACGTCGATGCCGCGTGAACCCAGAGCGTATTCGCCTTCTGTGTTTTCTCTGTAGAAGATCCAGTCGATGTTCTTCTCAGGAATAACTACAGGTCTTACGTTTGCGAAAAGGTCAAGTTCTCTTCTCAGTGTTACGTTAGCACTCTCCAGGTTAGGAAGGTTGTCGCCCTTGCCAGGAGTCATTGTAGGACCCTTAAGGAGCAGGTCGCATTCCTTGATTGCTGCCAGTACGTCAGCAGGTACTGTTTCCAGCTTAGCAACTCTGTTCTCAATAGTCAGACCTTCAATCTTTCTCAGTTCGATCTTGCCTGATGCGATATCGTCAGCAAGAAGCTTCTCCAGAACTGTTCTTGTTGAGTCCATGATGATAGGGCCGATGCCGTCGCCATCGATAGTACCGATAACGATCTTAGGCATATCTGCGAAATTAGGAACTGGCTTAGAATTCTTAAGTTCTTCTACCCTTGCCAGTTGTTCTCTGATAATCTGTTCGAATTTCTCTGTGTAAGTCATATCTTCCTCCAAAATCAAATCTTAACCAACGATTGCAAACGTGTATATTTGTACATTTGCATATTTGTATCTTCGTATACAATTATACAAGTTGACAATTGGCCGGTCAATGAGCGCGAGCCAAAAAACTTGTAGCGTTTTCTTGATAGGTGGTATAATTTAAGTGATTTATATAGAGGTGTATACAATGGATAGCAACTATAACAAAAAAGTTCTTATGCTTGCTGTTTACGCCGGAGAAATAATGATGAAGAACGGTGCCGAGATCTACAGAGTTGAGGATACTATCGTGCGCATGTGTTCCGCTTGCGGGATTAAATCCACAGAAGTTTTCTCAACACCGACAGGCATATTCATCTCCATCGATCCAGGCGATGATTCTCAGGAAGCACAGACATATATTAAGAGAATGCGTGGACTTACCACCGACATGGGTAAGATATCACTTGTGAACAACTTCTCAAGAAGATTCACAAGCGATGATACTTCCGTTGAAGAGGCCATGGCTATTTTGCGCAAGATTGATGGTAAGCGCACATATCACACTCAGATTCGCATCATGGCGGCAGCCCTTGTAGCTATGTGTTTCTGCGTGATCTTCGGTGGCGGATTCCCGGATGCATTAATCGCGTGCGTTGCTGGCGGAGCCAGCTACACAATCAGCGCATACCTGAGCAAATACGAAATCAACTATTTCATTCACGGTTTCCTTTGCTGTGCGGCCGCTTCAATTATCGCCCTGCTCCTTTGCGGGGTAGTTCCTAATACGTCGTATCAGCCGATTATCATCGGAACTCTGATGATATACGTTCCTGGCGTTGCGATTACAAACTCAATTCGTGACTTCCTTTCTGGAGACATGCTCTCTGGCCTTGCACGTATGGCCGATGCGGTTATCACTGCAGCTTCACTTGCTGCAGGCGCTGGTATCGTAATCCAGATTTGGACAATGACAGGAGGTGGCATCTAATGAGTGAAATCATTATTCAGACGCTTCTGGCTGCTGGCGGAACAATGGGATTTTGCGTGCTGTTCCACGTGCCAATCAGACACATTCCAGTGTGCGGCATTATCGGCGGATGCGCTTGGGGTTTATACCAGCTGATCATTCTCAACAATGCATCAAGCCCAGTTATGGCTACTTTTATGGCAGCGGCTCTCGTTGGTCTTCTCAGCGATCTGGCATCGCGTATTATTAAAGAAGCTGCCACAATATTCATCATTCCTGGCATATTGCCGCTGGTTCCTGGCGCATATATCTTTTATGCGATGCAGGCACTTGTTCGCAACGACATGATGGATACAAGCACATATCTTACAGACACAATTAAACTTGCTGCGGCAATCGCCCTCGGCTTACTCGCTGTAGGCGCCGTAACCAAATCTCTCAGAGAAATAACTAAGAAGACTGCAGATGCGGTTCTGGAATCTGTGGAGACCTTTAAGGATAATAAATAAAAGAAAACCCGATATGAAGTTCATATCGGGTTTATTTCATAATTGGACTGGTGCCCGGACTAAAGTCCCTGCACACAGAATGCTTAAATAAATGCTAATGCAAAGAGTGCAACTGCTACCAGCGCAGCTACTGTCACCACCCTGCGGGTGTTCCAGTACCAGCCGTGGCGTCCTAATCTAGCTCGTAGCACCCATAATCCTGCCTTAGAGCCCTTCTTCTGGTTACATGAATGGCAGGCTGCCACAAGGTTCCTAGGGTCGTTAACACCCTTAATACAGCCCATTCTCTTAAGGAGTCCTCTGTAGTACATTCTGCTCATTCCGAACTTACTATCTACTGCAGTTACAGGGACCAGATGATCCACAGTTATATTGTCATCCTTCTTATATGTTCCGCAGTATACACAGCGGTATTTACGGCGCACATCTCCTGTAGAATTGGCCCTAAAAAAGCTGCTTCTATAATGACCGTTACGACGGTATTTGTACTTCTTGCTTCTCCTCTTACTCATACACTAACTATAAATCATCTATAGTACAGTTTATTACCCTTCACTCATAGCTTCCAGCTGGTCGATGAGGGATTCTACCTTATCAAGTTCTGTCGCGTGGAATGCAGTACGGATATCTGTTTCCAGAGCCTGACGCTTACGGTCAATCTCAAGATATTTCTGTTCGAAGAACTTGTCATAAACCATCTTACGGAACTTACGAGCACTGATGCGACGCATTGTGCCGTTCTCCATAAGAAGAACGTAGTCTGCGCAATTAGCGATAAGATAGAAATCATGGCTGATCATAAGGACCGCACCTTCGTAATCGCTAATAGCCGATTCCAGTGCATTCTGTGAATATACATCAAGGTGGCTAGTTGGCTCATCCATTACGATAAGCTTAGCGCCAGTATTCTCAATGGCTGCAATCTGGAGCAGATTCTGCTCGCCGATGGATAAATCGTGTATTGGCGATTTAATATCCACTTCATCTAGACAGTACTTAGCCAGATGCTCTCTGATATCAGTCTCGCCACCGAAATCTCTATCGTTGAGAAGCTTGTAAACTGTAAGCTTGTTATCGAAGTTTTCACCCTGAAGCTGTGATAGACACTGGAACCCTGAGTCAGGATCAATTGTAATCGCAGGATGGTTACCGCTCATGATATCACGAACAAGAGTTGTCTTACCTGCGCCGTTGGCGCCAACGATGGCAACCTTCTCACCTGGCATGATTTCGAAGTTAACGCCTTCGAGAATGCAGTTGTCAAAGGAGATAGAGTAGTCGTTAACAGTAAGGAGCGGACCCTGTTCCTTTGCACAATCTTCATCGTCACCTGCCTGAACCTGTGGCAAAGTAATCTCCGGCTCTCTAAGCTCGATAAACGGAGCATCAATCTGTCTGTCCAGGAGTCTCTCGAGCTGTGACTGCTTAGCGTTAACCTGACGGCCAGCGTTAGGATTAATAAGGAGCGTTGCCTTCTTACGAAGACGCTCAACCATCTCGATATTTCTCTGAATCTCTTCCTGCTCATCCACATACTGACGCATCAGCTCCAGCTTCTCGCGGAACTGTTCTATACGATATGCAGGATATGTTCCTGGGAATTCACGAAGTTCCATTCCTTCAAGATGGAGAATCTTGTTGAAGCAATGGTTAAGCAAAAATCTATTGTGTGTAATTACAAGGAGAATTCCCTTGTGATTGTTGATAAGTTTCACCAGACTGTTCAAGTTCTCGAAGTCAAGGAATACGTCAGGCTCGTCAAGAACCAGAACGTTTGGTGCCAGGAGCATCTCCTTCACAATCTGAATAACCTTGTATTCGCCGCCACTTAGCTGAGAAATCTTAACGTCCTTAAGGTCAAGCATTCCAGCAGTATAGAGCTGCTTGTGAATGTTACTCTCGTAGTTATCTCCATCCATAGCCTCGTTCAGATCAAGAAGCTGCTGATATTTCTCAAAAGCTGCCTCCATATCTTCGGCTACAGCCATCTCATCGCACGCTGCTGCGATTTCATCCTGAACATCCAGGAAGCGCTTGCTCAGATATTCTACAACTGTCATATCCGAGTTCTTCTCATCAGCTGTAAACTGGCTGGCATAACCAATTCGGCATTCGTCTTCCTTAATGATCTTGCCGTCATAAAGATAGGCTTCTGTATTAATGAGCAGGTCAGCAAGAGTTGACTTGCCTGTGCCGTTGCTGCCTATGAGAGCTGCGTGGTCGCCAGTTTCAAGGCTAAACGATACGTCTTTATATAAATCCTTGGAAGGTACTCCGTATGATAATTCTTCTACGCGAATCATGATTTCACCTTTCTTAATCTTTATTACTATTTGAACATTATACACTACTGCCGGCAGTTTTCCTACAACGGTTTGCGCCCCAGCTGGCGCACATTCTGAAGGAACCCCAAGTATTGCAATCAATAATCAATCGTGCTAAAGTTAATTTGATAAAACCCACAAAGACTATATGAAATGGAAGCTATAAATGATTAAGTATCATGCACTTATTAAGGTAGCAGAACTTGGCAGTATCTCTAAGGCTGCCGCTGCCCTTGGCTACTCCCAGCCGGGAATCAGCCATATATTAAACTCATTTGAAGAAGAACTGGGACTGCAGCTGTTTATCAGAAGCATGTCAGGTATCACACTTACTGAAGCCGGCGAAGATGTACTGGAATATGCTAAGCAGATTATCGTATTCGAAGGCAAGATCAACGAAATCGCCACTTCACGTGATCATCTGGCAGCTGGTGTTATCAGAATCGGAGCATTCGCCAGCGCACTGGTTTCCTTCATTCCGAAGGCAATCAAGGCATTCTCCGAGATCTACCCTAACATTCAGTTCCAGATAGAAGAATATCAGGCAGAGAACATGGTAAACGACCTGAAGACAGGTAGACTCGACATCGCGTTCATTGCGTCAAGGAAGAGCTACTCAAACGATAAGGACGTGCCGGTAGGATATACTTACGAATATCTTCTCAGTGACAAACTTTGCTTGCTGGTTAATAAGAATCACCCGCTGGCTAAGCACGATAAGGTCAACTATGACATGCTGAAGGAATGCGACCTGATGGTTCCTACAACTTCATGGAACAAGATTCTCAAGATTGACCTTGAACACGAAGATTTCGCGTCAAACATCAAGTACATTGCAACGAGCGATCTGGCCCTTTTCTCACTGGTTAGCCACGACGCCGGCGTTGCTCTCGTATCAACCCTGGAGAGTCCAATTAAATTCGACGACGTTGTCCTCAAGGAATTCGAAGAGGACACCACTCGAAACATCGTTGCCTGCATCAGTGACGTTAACAAGGCTGCACCTGCTATTCGCGAATTTGTAGCCACTTGCAAAGGCGTCATCGCAGATGGCGACTTCCAGGTAAATCATTAAACACACGCATATTAAAAGAACGATGACAAATGTCATCGTTCTTTTTGCTTTCACATTATTTTGTCTGAAAGTCGGAATTGGGATCTCCCATTTCACGCCATCCGTATCTTTTGATTGATATGAGGATCGATACGATGGTAATGATCTCGTTGCACACGCCGCCCCATGAACCGATGATGGCATCATATATAAGCCATGACGGACAGCAACAGCCAAGGTATGCCGCTCTTATCTTTTGGGCGTTATTGGACATAACGCCAATAGTTCCCGATGCTGCCCCTGTGAATGACAGAATGCTGATTGGGCCAGCCCATGTCAGGGCTGTTACCACTGCTAGTGCGCCAACGAATATGACTACCCAGCCGCGCCAGCGAACCCATGCCCAGTCGTTATATTTGAGCATGAGAATATTTCTCAGAATACAAATACTGAGATTGATACATCCGCTTATGGCTCCAAGAAGAACGAACTGAATAACAAACATCAGTGAAGCTGCCGTCTGGATGAAGAAAAATATTCTGTTTGATTTAATCTGGTACGACACGATGTACATGGCCATACCTGCATAGCCTACGGCCTGCACAAGGATATCCGAAATAGTCATATTGATTTCTCCTTAGTTCAAAAGCAACAAAGGACTGCATCTATTTTTAGTCGCAGTCCTTTGCGTTCATTATCATCTACTCATTTACAGGAGATAATTATTAAATTCCCATTACCAGCTTAGGTAACCACAGTGCAATGTTAGGAATAAAAGTAGTCAGAATCAGTGTTGGCAGCCATGCGAATAAGATAAACTGCATTGTTGGCTTAAATGCCTTACTTGCTGGTGACTTAGCTACTGATGATCCCAGGAAGAGCATTGGTGCACAAGGCGGAGTAACAAGACCCATACCAAGGTTAACGCCCATGATAGCTGCATAATGAATTGGGTTAATGCCAATGCTTACTGCGATAGGCAGGAGCAGTGGAGTACTTAATACGATAGCACTACCATCATCCATGAGCATACCCAAGATTACCATTACGATATTGAGCATAAGCAGAATGATAACCTTGTTATCTGTAATGCCTAATGTCATTCTAACGAGCATATCAGGCACATGTTCTGTAGTGAAGATACGGCTAAGGATAGCGCAGCTCATCAGCATCATAGCGATGGCACCACTGTTGTAGCCTGCATCGATAATTGTTGGGAAAATGTTCTTTGCCTTCATTCCCTTGTAGAAGAAGATTGCAATTGGAACGCAATAAAGTACAGCTACTGCAGCAGCTTCCATTGTAGTCATGAAACCACCATAGATACCGCCGAGAACCAGAACTGGCATGAACAGTGCTGGCAGAGCATAACCTGTACGCTTAGCAATAGGACCAATGTGCATATCTAACTTCTCATATTCTCTATTCTGTACTTCAGGACGCTTCCTTACCTGGAAGTGCTGTACGATGCAGAGAAGAATTGCAAGAATAATAGCTGGTGTGATTGTTGACAGGAAGCATGCCAGTACTGATGCTCCTGATGACCATGCATAAAGGATCTGTGCTGCTGATGGTGGAATCAGGATACCCAGTACACTGGAACTTGCCAGCAGGGCTGCGATCTGACCAGTATCATATCCTCTATCCTGAAGCTTAGGTGCCATAATTGAGCCAACTGCTGATAATGTAGCAGCTGCACTACCTGAGATAGCACCGAAAATACCACATACGAATACAGTAACGATACCAAGACCTGAACTGATTCTTCCAACAAACTGTTCAACGAATCCAATCAAGGCATCGCCTATCTTGCCTTCTCGTATGAACGAACCTGCTAATATAAATAGCGGGATACAGCAGAGAACCAAGCTGTTCAGGTTATTATAACTAGCCGGAATCAGGAAGTCCGGTGAATATCCAAGTAATAATACCAGTGCAATTGTTACACCGGAGAATGCGAAAGGAATAGGGACACCTAATACGAGCAATACTACCAGCAGCAATATAGCTATTAATACAACTCCTATACTACTCATTGTCTCCTCCTTCCTCTATAACCTCGATACCATTCTTCTCAGGGTCATTATCATATTCATGACGAATTACCTTAACTGTATCTTCAAATGAATACAGCAGAGAATAGAATGCTACCAGAGCATAACCAATAACTAATGATGATTGGCCGAGCACTCGTGGAATACGAAGAACTGTAGTATTTGATGGATGTGAGAGTGAGTATGTTACAAACTCAATACCCCAAACAACGAGTACTACAGCAATTACGAATGTTGCCCATGTTGTAATAAGTCTAGCTATCTGTAATTTGCGGCCTTTGAAAATAAGTGGAAGCATTTCAGCATTAATATGTCCCTTCTTGTACATAGCATAGCCACCACCAATGAAGTACAGCCATACTACTGCCAGAAGAACCAGTTCGTCATATCCTAAGAAGTCAGTCTTAAGAACATAACGAGCAACTACTTCTGCTACAAACAGGAGACATGTTGCTGATCCCGCAATTACAATTATTATTTCCTGAAGAAGCTTTAAAATCTTCCACAGTATATTTTCACGGAAATTCAGAACTTTATCGATCATAGTTTGTCCTCCAAAGAGCTTTAGTACCAAAAGGGTTCGCTGGCCTTACGGCCAGTGAACCCTGAATTATATCGCTCACGCGGTATTTGCAGTTAAGAATCTAATAAATTATTCCCAACCCATGTCTGCATATACAGCAGCCTTAGCATCGTCTCCGTACATTTCGAAGTCCTTGTCCCAAGTCTTAGTTCTAACCTGGTCAGCAAGTGCGTTCAGTTCATCCTGTGACAGATCAACTACTTCGATGCCGTAGTCCTTAAGTAACTGAATGTTAGTATCGTCAGTTGTCTTAGCACGATCGAATGATGCAGCAGCTTCTTCCAGAACAGCGTTCTTCAGTACATCCTGATATTCTGGTGACAGGCTGTTGAATACATCCTTGTTGATCATTGCAGCGTTGTTTTCCATCTGCTGGTTTACAACGTACAGATACTTGATAACATCTCTGAAACCTACATAGTTCAGTTCTGCAGTACCACCCATCCAGCCATCGCATACGCCTGTTTCAAGTGAAGTGTACAGGTCAGCATATGGGATAGTTACTGTTGGGAAGCCCTGGCATTCCATAGCCAGTCTACCTGATTCGATAGCAGGGCATCTCATAAGAGCTGTCTTCTTAGCGTTAGGATCGCCCATGTTGTCAACGAATTCCTTTGAAGCAACCTGTACGAAACCTTCTACGAAGTAACCCATGAATACCATGTTGTTTTCGTCACACTTCTTTTCGATCATCTGATAAGTGTTTGAACCTTCGCTAAGTACGTTAGCAGCTTCATCATAGTTTGTGAAGAGGTATGGCAGGTAACCGATTTCGAATGCTGGGTCATATTCACCTGAGAATGACTGAACAGCCATGTCGATTGTTCCCATACGAACTTCGTCAAATACTGCAGTGTAGTCACCGAGTGCACTGTCTGAGTAGATATCGAGAACAACGTTGCCGTCAGTTTCTGCTTCTACCTTCTCAGCAATACGTCTAACTGCCTTGCATGTTTCGTGATCTTCATTCTGCTGTACAGCAACCTTGATAGTTACAGGGCCATCTGAATCAGCTGAGCCGCCGTTACCACCACAAGCTGTGAATGACAGAACCATGATCAGTGAGAGCATTAAAGCTACAATCTTTTTCATCTGTCTCCTCCGTTCAAAATAGATAAATAATATGAAAAATAGCTAAACTATAACGTAACAATTTAATGTATAGCCTCTTGCCATCCCCGGTCTATTTCTCGCCAGTCTTCAGATATTCTCTGATCTGTTCTACTGTCATACCTTCAAGGCCTAATCTCTCAAGGTCAATACCTTCGCCTCTCCAGTCACGTTCGTGAGCTACACTGTAAACGCTAGTAACAGCGTCCATTACTGGTGTAGGTACTCCGCAAAGCTTACCCAGTTCGCTCCATGGAACAAGACCGTTAGGGCAGTCTTCTGTGAGATATCTGTTCCAGATTGAATCCGGGCCAGTGATTGGTGTCAGTTCTGGTGCACCGTGCATCTTCTGGTAAATATCCTGCCAAGTAAGTTCACCCTTAGGTTCGCAGAAGTCTTCCAGTGGAGTCAGCTTATATCCGAATGCTGCACCAACAGCCTTTCTCTCCTTGTCGATAGCAAGGTCGATCTTAGCTGCGCCGAATGTGAAGTGTTCATACATGCAGAACTTACCTCTCATATCCTGCTGCTCAATTGCACCGAAGTTAATGAGGCATGGACCTGAGTGAACTGATGGGTTAACCAGTGAAAGGTCTGATTCCAGAACATCTTCATAAATTCTGTCATATGGTGAAATCTCCATGATTTCGTCCAGAAATGCTCTATCAGCATCAGCTGGGAAAAGAGCGATGCTTACTGGGCTCATGCCTGAGCAGTAAACTGATGCTGGACCGTTTAATCTAGTATCATATGGCAGATTGTTTGTCTGTACGATTACTGGGCACTCATCTCCCAGAACCTTCTTAAATTCCAGTGCTCCGAATCCACCTGGATAGATGAGCAGAGTCTGTTCCTTCTTAATAACTCCCTTAAGGGCATTAGCAACTGCAACGTGTGCTGTTGATGGTGTGATTACTGCAACATAGTCAGCGCCATCGATTGCTTCTGCGATATCACTTGTGAGCAGATCAATCTTACCGTTGCCGTTAAACTGGCCTGTGCACTTGATAGTTAATGTTTCCTGGAGAACCTTTAACTTATCAAAAAAAGCAGCATCCTCATACATACGTACACTATATCCACGTAATGCTAAGTCTCCTGCCATTGTATGTGCGCCATTACCGCCGCCTAAGATAGCGATAGTCTTCTTCATTTCCTTCTCTCTCCTCTCTCTAAAAAATGAATCAATCTATATTTCAGTTGTATACCTATAATTACTATAAGTTGTCTAACCTTTGGTGATACAAAGATTATTTATACCCCCTATCAGCAGATTTATATGTATTATACACCTTATAAATTCTTTTTTATAGGATATAAAAGAACTTGCATTTTCAGGTAATTTTTGAGTGACCTTGATAACCCGGTGCGGGATTTCCGATTTGTGCTAGTCGCTGTGAAAAAAATACCCCTGAACTCTTACATTCAAGGGTATTATCACAATCTGTGGTTGTTTCTCGCTTACCGCACCTGCTTACAGATTCTTAATTTTTTCTACTGCGTCTTCAAGAAGTACGCCTTCGTAGTGTTCAATCTTACCTTCATCGCAAAGTGCTGCAAGTGCAGGATCGATTGGCATTCTGCCCAGAACTTCAAGGCCCTGTGCTGCCGCAACTTCGTCCAGCTTGCTTTCGCCGAAGATCTTAATCTCCTTACCGCAGTCTGGGCAAGTCAGGTATGACATGTTCTCAACAAGACCCAGTACTGGAACATCCAGCATCTCTGCCATCTTAACAGCCTTAGTAACAATCATTGATACCAGATCCTGAGGTGATGTTACTACGATGATGCCGTCAACAGGCAGTGACTGGAATACAGTCAGAGCTACGTCACCAGTTCCTGGAGGCATGTCTACGAACAGGTAGTCAAGTTCGCCCCAAAGAACGTCAGTCCAGAACTGTTTAACAGCTCCACCGATAACTGGACCTCTCCATACTACTGGATCAGTTTCGTCTTCCAGCAGATTGTTAACTGACATAGTCTCGATATCAGTTGATGTTCTGCATGGGAAAATACCCAGCTCGCTAGCTGCTGCCTTCTCAGTTACGCCAAATGCCTTAGGGATTGATGGACCAGTAATGTCAGCGTCCATGATACCAACCTTGTATCCAAGTCTCTTCATGTTAACTGCCATCAGTGATGTTACCATTGACTTACCAACGCCGCCCTTGCCACTAACAACGCCGATAACCTTCTTAATATCATTAAATGAGTTTGTTTCTGCCAGTAAGTTAGCAGGGTTGCTGCCGCATCCGCCTGCGCTACCACATGTTTCACAGTTGTGGCTACAAGTTTCTGGATTCTGTTCTCTATATTCTTCTGCCATTTTAAATTACCTCTTTCCTAAAAAATAAGACTCCCTACATTATAACTATTGTAGGGAGTTAATTCAAGATACTACAGAATCTGTGCGAAGAAACTTGCTGCAATAACTGTAAGTATTCCTGATACTCCGATGGACAGTCCGCTCATGGCGCCTTCTGTCTCGCCCAGCTCCATAGCCTTGGCAGTGCCAAGAGCATGGGCTGATGAGCCGATAGCAATACCCTTTGCGATAGGTTCTGTAATGCGACCAACGCGAAGAATAAACGGTGCCATCACATTACCCATAACGCCGGTAATTATGATAATGGCAGCTGTCAGGTTGGAGTTACCGCCAAGCTCTTCTGACACGCCGATACCAATTGCCGTAGTGATGGACTTAGGCAGGAAGGTAACGTATTCCATGTGGCTGAAGCCGAAGGCTGCCGCCATAGCCAGTACGCAAAGCATGCTAGAAAGCACTCCAACTAGGATGCCTGCGATAATCGCAGCCATGTTATCCTTCAGAAGCTGAAGCTTCTCGTAGAGTGGCACCGCCAGGCAAACTGTTGCCGGTGTCAGCAGCCAGCTGAGAATCTTGGCGCTGGAATTATATGTGTCGTAGTCGATACCGCCGACTACCAGAACGGCGATAGTGATGATAATCGATATGAGAAGAGGATTAAAAATACCCCACTTGAATTTCGCCTTCATTAAATATCCAATGCCATATGCCAGAAGGCTGAGCAAAATGCCCATGTAGGCTGAGTCACGGAGGAAGTCCATTACTTACCTCCTTTCTTAATAACCAGCTGTGTAGCCCATCCAGACAGGAGCATTACAATTACCAGTGAAACAATGGTAACTACAGCATACTGGATGAGACGTGGCTGTATCATATCCCAGGAGTTAATGAGCCCTGCTGCTGCAGGAATAAACATTATCGGCATGATAAGAATAAGGTACATGGCCGTTTCGCGAACGGTCTCTACCTTAAGAATCCCACTGCAAAGAAGAGCCAGCATAATAACCATACCGTATACGCTTGCCGGAATAGGCAGCGGTATAAGGTAGTTAAGCACCTCCCCGACGAAAGATATTAATATGATAATTGTGAATTGCTTAATATACTTCATTGTTGTTTCCTTTGCACCAATACCATAGACAATTATAAACCTTTCGTGGCATAATACGTAGGTAAATTTAGCAATTTAAAGGATTTGAAAATGACAGATATGACAGTTGGCTCCCCAATGAAGGTCATAGTGAAATTCACTATACCAATTCTCCTGGGGAATATCTTACAACTTACATATAACATCGCTGACACCCGAATTGTGGGATCGTTTCTAGGCGACCACGCACTGGCGGCAGTAGGAGCCATGGCAACACTGTTTTCTGTTGTCATCTATTTCCTCATGGGCCTTGCCAATGGTTTCGCTATAGCGACTGCAAGACATTTCGGCGCACACGATATGAACGGCGTTCACAAAACTTTTGTGGCGGCTATCGTTATGGGCATTGGCGTTGCCCTAGTTATGACCACAATTCTCCAGCTGTTCATGGACCCAATTCTGGTGTTCCTTAACGTGCCGGATTCACTTCACGACGAATCTGAAGGATACATCAGAATCGTAGTCTGGGGACTGATCATTACCATGATCTACGATATTCTCCTGGCATCAGCCAGAGCCATCGGCGACAGCTTGACACCGCTGCTTACTCTTGTAGTATCGGTTCTTCTTAATATCGCCGGTGATATCATTCTCATCGTGGTATTCGGTTTCGGCGTTAAAGGCGTGGCACTTGCCACTCTGGGAGCACAGCTCATCACTATGACCATCTGCAGCGTGTATCTTCTTAGAAAGTATCCCTTCTTCAGAATAAAAGCGGCAGACTTTGGCAAGCTGGAACTTCCTATGATGAAGGGCATGATGACGAGTGGTCTCTCCATGGCATTCATGGGAACTCTCATCGCCATCGGCTCTCTGGTTCTTCAGACAGCCATTAACGGACTTGGTCCTTCCTATATCGTTGCCCAAAGTGCTGCGAGACGAATCACAGAAGTATTCATGACTATCTTTAACGCCGTTGGTAATGCAATGGCGCCGTACTGCAGCCAGAACCTGGGTGCAGGCAAATGGGATAGAATACACAAAGGTATCCGCGCAGGTCTCATCATCACATGTTCATGGTGCGCTGTGGTACTTCTTCTTGTTGAGCCGCTGGCGCCGGTTATGGTACAGCTGGTAACAGGAAGTCATGACCAGGTAATGATTGATGCTGCGGCTCTGTATCTGCGAATAGATACGACCCTTTATATTCTGGTTGCAATTATTATTACGCTGAGATTCTCCATGCAGGGCGTGGGCGATAAAATCACGCCGCTATTTTCAAGCAGCATTGAGATGATTGGCAAAATCATACTGACTTATAC
This sequence comes from Candidatus Colimonas fimequi, assembly GCA_018065295.1. Classification (GTDB taxonomy): domain Bacteria; phylum Bacillota; class Clostridia; order Peptostreptococcales; family Anaerovoracaceae; genus Lentihominibacter; species Lentihominibacter fimequi. The sequence continues at coordinate 18,122 of JAGHTQ010000180.1, forward strand.
ACTGGTTCCAGTAATGGGCTACTTCGGGGTTATTCTCGTTGAGCCGATTACTTGGATATTCATGATTATTCCACTTGTATGGAAGGTGCTACAATGGGAAAAGTAATATTTTATGACGTAGATGGAACTCTCTTCCGCAGAGACTGCGGTATTCCTGAGAGCACCATGCGCGCAATGAGAAAATGTGAAGAGAATGGTCATCGCGCAATCCTTTGCACGGGCCGTGCGGCATGTACACTTCCTCCTGAAGTAGATGAACTGCCACTTCACGGACGCATCTGTCAGTGCGGCACTTACGTGCTGGTTGAGGATCAGGTGATGACAAATGACGGCGTTGAAGGTGATGACTGCCAGAAGATCCTGGATATTCTCAGGGAGTATGACTGTCCCTTCTTCGTTGAGAATTCGGATCATTTTTACCTGGATCCTGACTTCGCGCCAGGTATCTTCGAAGAAATCATTCCTATCATGGAGAAAAACTATCCGGGCAAGTTCAGACATATCAATCAGCTTCCTGGCAAGCTGCAGAAGCTTACAGGATATCCCGCTGACAGAAGCAAAATACCCGCAATCAAAGAAGCGCTAGCTCCTTGGTTTGTGGTTATCGACCACGACGAATACGACTATATCGAAATCACTCACAAAGATTACACCAAAGGCTCAGGGGTTGCGCAGGTACTTGAAGCTTTGGGCATAGATAAGGAAGATGCCATCGCCTTCGGCGACAGCGCTAACGACATTTCAATGCTTGACGCAGTGGGCATGGGAATCGTCATGGGCGATGCTCCGGATTATCTTAAGGAGAAATATACTGCCACCGATTCTATCTATGCCGATGGTATTGAGAAGGCACTAATTCATATTGGATTGATTGACTAATGATGGTATAATTAATTCATTAAAGCACATTAATATATTTAGAGATACAGAGAAAGAAGGTATATCATGGGTCTTGATAAAATCAGAAAAGATATCGATGCTCTCGATACTAAAATTGCAGAATTACTTATGCAGCGTCTCGACTATGCAGAACAGGTTGTTCAGACTAAGATCGACGACGGCGTTACAAATATTTATCTCGCTGAGAGAGAAGACGACATCATGGAGAATATCCTGAAGAACATTCCAGAAGAGAGGAAGGACACTTCACGTGCTCTCATGCGTAAGATCGTTGAGATCAGCAGAACTCATCAGTTCAACATTCTTAACCAGCAGGTTCCTGGCTTATTGGATGAATATCTTGAAGATGTTGAGATTCCAGAAGAACCAACAAGAATCAGATTCGAAGCTATCAGACCTAACATCGAAGGTCAGATGGGTGTTATCTGCACACTGATTGGTGATGCTCACTTCAACATTCAGGAAGTACAGCAGATGGATAACTCAGTTGACAATGCTTCATCAAGACTTTGGTTCACAGTTGATGGCGATATCTATGATCCTAAGATGAAGACTCTGCTCATCCAGCTTGCACAGGAGAGCGAAGGCTTCTCAATTCTGAGCATTGACTAAGATTGAATATTACAAGAGCCGGTATTAACCGGCTCTTTTTTAGTCTTTTATTAATATAATTTCTTCACATCAAGAAGCTCATCCGCTTCATCCTTAGTCAAAATCCCCAGGGCTACAGCCGCTTCCTTAACGCTCATATTATCGTCGATGGCCTTGTGTGCCACTTGGCTTCCAACTTCGTATCCCAACTTGGCAGAAACAATTGCAGCAAGTGCAATTGAATTCTCAGCCTGTCTCAGGCACTCATCTTCATTAGCCTTTATTCCTGCAACGCAGTCTCTGAAAAGTCCTACTGAAGTCTTAAGCATGCGGTAGTTCTCGAGGAATGACTTAATCATTACAGCTTCCCAGACGTTAAGTTCAAGTTCGCCTTGCTCTGCTGCCATTGAAACAGCCACGTCGTTTCCAGCTACAATGAAATAAATCTGAATCATCAGTTCAGGTACTGTCGGATTAATCTTACCCGGCATAATAGATGAACCTGGGAGCACCGATGGAATTGTAATCTCACCGATACCGCCTCTTGGACCTGATGACATGAATCTAAGGTCTCTGCTTATCTTAGAATATGCAGCTGCCAGTGACTTGAAAGCAGCTGAGAATCTCAAATAGTGGTCCGCATTCTGAAGGCCGTCAAAAAGATCATCACACTGGCTAACCTTAAGGCCAGTAATCTGACTAAGTTCTTCGAAGACAATCTCCTCATAACCTGCATGAGTTCCGCTGCCAGTTCCGATTGCTGTAGCACCAAGTGGTAACTGAAGGCATTCAGCTGCAGCTTCTCTGCACACCTGGGCCTGGCGGCTAACATTAGCTGCCCATCCGCCAATCTGCTGACCAAGGCTCATTGGAACTGCGTCCTGAAGGCAAGTTCTGCCCAGCTTAACTACATCTGCCAGTTCCTGGCTCTTCTCAGCAATTACCTTGGCAGTCTCGTCTGCTTCATCCGCCAGATCATTAAGCATCCTATTCACCATAATGAGCATGGCTGCTGGGAGCACGTCATTAGTTGACTGTCCCATGTTAACGTGAGTGTTAGGATGAACCTTCTCACCGAGAATTGCTGTGGCTCTGTTGGCAATGACTTCGTTGACGTTCATGTGGATACTGATGCCACCGCCACCTGTGAGAATATCAACGGGAAACATGTCGTCATGTTCGCCGCGAAGGATTTCAAGGCCAGCGTCCTCGATGGCCTTTGCCATCTTCTCACTAAGGGCACCTAACTGGCAGTTAGTTCTGGCCTCTGCAATTTTAATCTGTGCGATAGCCTTAATCAGCTCCATTCCGTGGGAGCTGAAGGTGTTTCCAGTTGCCTGGGATGCGCCCACTCCTCTAATTGTCTGTATTCCGTACCAAGTTTCCTGAGGGATTTTAATCTCGCCCAGGAAGTCCTTCTCTACTCTATAATCGCTCATCTTACTACATTATTTCCTTGTTAAAATGTCCGCGTGTATCTGTGTTCTGGTTAAACACTGGCTTATCGTAACGACCCGACAGTTTGCCCTGTGCCATCTTAATTACGCGCGCCGCTTCAGCTCCGCTCTCAATGGAGAAGTTAAGTCTGAATGCTTCAACACCTTCGATTGTTGGCATCTCATCCAGCAGATTGAGAATCTTACCGTTTAAAATTACTGTTGTGCAGTCGTCGTTAGTCTGAACCGGGAATGTGCCGTGTTCGTCCTTAAGTTCGAACTGACACTTGCGGCACTGACCGCAAAGATCCATCTTCTTAAGCGGACAATACTTGGTGAAAAGCAGTGGCGCTCTGCCGTAAACTATCATTTCAAGGCAAGGATCTCCGCCGTTTACCCTGCGGTATTCGGCCAGCATATCGTCAAGCTGTTTCTTATTTATCTCATATGAAACGGTAATTCTCTTAGCGCCCAGCTTGTGAAGCTCATAGCAGCTAGTTGAATTTACTACGTTCAGTGAGTAGTCAGTAACGAACTCATTAGTGTCCTTGTAGTAATTGATGCCGCCGTATCCGCCAATAAGAAGCTGACCCTCCTTAGGCTCATACTTAATCTGGTTTCTTCTTACCACGTTCTCGTCTTCTACGTATATTTCCTGGATGCCGGCTGCAACGCATGCGTCGTACTGGTCCTGAGTTCTAACGTATGCTGTCAGATACGGTGCCTTATTCGCAAAGGTAATTGGTGCCTGAGCCTCAGGAGTCTTAACTCTGCGAGGCTGACTGTTAAGCTTCATCTGATATAGATGCGTTGCGATCTCTCTACGAGCAGCGTTCATCATCTTCGCTGGAATAAAGGCGTTACATTCTTCAAACTCCACGTCGCCCAGTTCAAAAACAGTGTCGTTTAGACGCGCGAACTGCTTAATCACCTGATCGCGATTTGTTGGATTATTTCTCGCTTCGCTGAGAACCTCATCACCTTCGTAAACGTAGTTCATACCGAATCCCGTAGCATCAACGATAAGATTTGACTCTGGATATGCGTACACGCGAATGTCCAGTGGAAATCTCTTGAACTCGTCTTCCGGTTCTCTCTCGATAAGCTTGTAGTAGTGGTAGTCCTTAGTCTTGTAGACAACGTCACCCTTAGAGAGCTGTTCCTTAATCTTGATGAAGCAACGATCATCGGAGCTATTAATCAGGTCGCCCTTGTGGTCGTAAAGTTTAACAACAGAAAGGTTAACGTCCTCGCCGCCGTGGTCAATTCTGATAACGTCGTTCTGGTTGAGAACGTCATCCAGAATAATCTCGTACATGCCACGGACATTACGGCCAATGTGGCCAATTTCATAACCGTAGTTATTTGGTCTATCGATATTGGCGATGTCCCTAGGGTCTTCGCCAAACATATATCCTTCAGTAAATGTTCTGTTAAAAGTCTTCTTCAGGTTGTCCTTATCTTCGGCAGTTGCCGTGCCATCAAGTGCCTGACGGTACTTAGCTACAACGTTAGAAACGTATGCCGCCTCCTTCATTCTGCCTTCAATCTTAAGTGAATCCACGCTGCGAAGCTCGTCAATACGCTCCACTGTATTCAGGTCCTTAGTTGACAGGATGTAACTTGTGCCAAGGGACCTTCCAGTTGTTGTATTGATCAGTTCATATGGCTTACGACATGAACCAACGCATCTGCCACGGTTACCGCTGCGGTAGCCGATGAGTCCACTCATGAGGCAGTTGCCTGAATATGACATGCAAAGAGCTCCGTGTACGAAAACTTCAATGGGAATCTTAGCAACCTTCTTGATATTCTTCACATCGTCTATTGACGTTTCACGAGCAAGTACTACTCTGTCAGCTCCCATATCCTTGAGGAGCATTGTGCCGTCAAGGTCATCGATACCCATCTGAGTTGAGCAGTGAACTTCCATATCTTCGAAGTTCTTCTCAACGTAATCGAACACAGCTAAATCCTGAACGATGATGCCGTCAACACCGATTTCGTTCAGCTGACGAAGCTGGGCCTGCATCTCATCAATCTCATCTTCGAATACGATTGTGTTCATAGTAACGTAAATCTTAACGTCACGAAGATGAGCGTATTCGATGCACTCCCGAAGGGATTCCAGATCGAAGTTGCATGAGTAGGCACGTGCGCCGAACTTTTGCATACCTAAATATATGGCGTCACAGCCACCTGCGATGGCCGCCTTGAACGCGTCTATGTTTCCAGCTGGTGCTAGTAATTCTGTCATTATTTCTCCTTCTGCCCGGAGGCTCCGAGCATTGTGCTGTTAGTTGGCACGCATTAATTTATACATTCCTTCCTTAAGGCCCTCAATGGAGAGTCTAAACATTGGGAATACCTTCTCGATTTCAACGAAGGATTCAGGCATCCACATTGGATTGTCGTCTCTTTCCTGCGGGTGAAGCCAGATGGAATGTTCGTATTTCTCTCTGAATCTGCGGAACCATGTGATTCCGTCAGGTCTAGCATTTGATCTATATGGATTATATGAAGTATCCATAAGTTCGTGGATAGCCATGTCGGCATCTCCAACGAATATTACTCGATAGTCACTTGAAATGTTGCGCAGAATCCAGTCGGTCTTGATAACCTCTTCGGTATCAATAGATGGATCCTTGTACACAACGGATTCCAGACAGTTGTGGAAGTAATAAATCTTCAGGTCTGTGAATGTGTTAGCCTTCAGCAGTGACTGGAAAAGAAGGCTGCAGATCTGCTCGAATGGACGCATTGAACCGCCTGAGTCGATGAGTACCATAACCTTCAGCTTGTTTCTGCGAGGCGGCTGCATCTTGATATCCAGAATTCCGCCCTGCTTACATGTGCTGTTGATGGTGCCCATGATGTCCAGTTCCTCTTCCTGAGTGTTCAGTTTTCTTGAAAGCTCACGGAGCATTCTGAACGCCATCTGGAACTGTCTTGACTCGATAGTGCTATCTGTACGCCAGTCTCTGAACTTACGGTCACCACGTGCGTGAATGATGGACTTGCCACCAGCACCCTGCATCTGGCCTCCGTTACCAGGACCTGGCATAGCTCCACGGCTACCGTTAGGGTTTGCCGCCACAGGCGCGCTGCCGTCAGTACCGCTCAGATCCATTGGACCCATTTCAGTAGCACCCATTCTAGCCTCGAGAGCCTGTCTCATTGCCACCGGGTTAATGTCCTTCTGCTCAGCATAAGCGTTGAAGATCTCTTCAGCAAGTTCTGGATGGTGAAGAAGTTCTTCAAGCTCACGTCTCAGGGACTCTGAAGACACATTTTTGAAATATTGATAAAAGAGTTCTTCGAATTTATCAAGGTCAGTCTCACTCTTCACAAGGAGCGCCCTGCAAAGGACGAAAAATCCTCTCACTGTCTGCCCATGATATCCACGATGCATTCCGTCAATGAGGGAAAGCCAGTCGTGAAGACTTACCTTAAATCCGCCTGAACGTAGGAATAACAGGAAATCCAGAAACATTATCTGAGCCCCCTGAAACTGTTCTTAGCTGTTTCAAGATCCTCGTCCTTCTTGAGAAGGAATCCGATAAGGGGCAGATCCTGTCTTAATCTATCAGTTGGAAGACCGGACAGCTTAAGTGCGCTGATCCAGTCGAGAAGTTCACTTGTACTTGGCTTCTTCTTCAGTTCGAAGTATTCGCGAACGTGGAAGAATGCGTCGATAACCTGCTCTACCAGTTCTTCTTCGATGTCTGGATAATGAGCTCTGATAATCTCAGCCATCAGTTCCTTGTTAGGGAACTCGATGAAGTGGAACGCACATCTACGCAGGAATGCATCCGGCAGTTCCTTCTCGGCATTTGATGTGATAACAACGATAGGTGGATTCTTGGCCTTGATTGTTTCGTCAGTTTCTGGAATATAGAATTCCATTCTGTCCAGTTCCCAGAGAAGGTCGTTAGGGAACTCCAGATCAGCCTTATCGATTTCGTCGATAAGGAGAACGCACTGTTCATCTGATGTGAAAGCTTCACCGATCTTGCCCAGCTTAATGTAGTTCTTAACATCGTCAACGCCTTCGTTACCCAGTTCACTGTCGTAGAGTCTACGAACTACGTCGTACTGATAAAGGCCATCCTGTGCCTTTGTTGTTGACTTAATGCTCCAGATAATAAGCTTCTTGCCAAGAGCTGCAGCAATCGCTTCTGCAAGTGCAGTCTTGCCTGTTCCCGGCTCACCTTTAACAAGCAAAGGCTTCTTCATGCCTACTGCAATATTTACTGTTAACATTAAATCGTCATCTATTACATAATTGTCAGTTCCCTTGAACTGGTATACCTGTTCACTCATTTTCTCTTCTCCTTAGTGTACTTTCGCTTAGGCCGTGCACATGGCCCTTTGGAAAAATTGTATCACGAATAGGCGAGGCTAACAACGTTCTTGCTTAAGAAACTGGGAACGCAAAACGAGAGGCTGAAATAGCCTCTCGTTTCCAAGTTTGTCGTAAATCCCAATATTCTCTTTATTACCGATTAAATAACTTCTTCAGTATCCTTATCGAAGATGTGAATGCAGTTCTCGTCGATTACCAGTGTCGCGCGGTCATCAGTCTTGATTGCGAACTTAGAAGGAACTCTTGAAATCATCTTGCAATCTGCATAATCCATATAGAGATAGATTTCTGAACCCATCATTTCTGCCAGGTTAACATCTACTTCTAATGTTGCATCTGGATTTGCTGCGATCATTTCTGGTTCAGCGTGAATGTCTTCTGGACGAACGCCGAGAACTACTTCCTTGCCAACATAATCTGCAAGAGCAGCCTTATCTGACTTAACCTTAGTGTCAGCAAATGAAAGAACGTTTCCGTCGCCTTCCTGTCCAACAACTGCATTAATGAAGTTCATCTGTGGTGATCCGATGAATCCAGCAACGAACATGTTGCATGGAG
>JAGHTQ010000183.1 GCA_018065295.1 Candidatus Colimonas fimequi
CCTATTAATGTAAGGAAGAATATCTCCAGAGTCTTAATCGATCCTGCTGTCAGCTCAAGCATAACCTGCTGAAACATAGTAAAATCTCCGTTCTAGTTATAACTATTAAGTAGGCAGCACAATGGCTGCCTACTTATTAAATGATTAATTCAGTTAAAATGTCAAGTTAATTATAGTTAATTACTGTTCGATGATGCTTTCCTGAGTACCATACTTCTTAGCGATATCCTGAATAACGCCTGCTGAATATGATGCTGTGAAGAATTCATTGCACTTAGCTGCCAGGTCTGAGCCCTTTCTGAAGCCAACACCGTACAGTTCTTCGTTGAATGCCTGTGTTACTACTAAGTCAGGATATGAAGTGCCTTCGCCTACCATAGCGCCAGCCATGAGTGAGTCGATGATGCAAGCATCAGCAGTACCAGCTGCTACTTCCATAACTGCGTCAGCCTGTGTTTCTACGCCTGTTGAGTTGTAGCCGTTAGCCTGAGCCTGTTCTTCACCTGCTGAACCAGCTTCTACTGCGAAGTTGAGTCCTGCTGCGCCTTCAACTGTATCGATGTCCTTATTTGCCTTAGTTGTTACCATAACCTGTGCGTCGTTGCAGTAAGCATTTGAAGTTTCCATTGCTTCCTTAACGCCGTCAGTTAATGTCATACCGTTCCATACGCAGTCGATGTTCTTGTTTTCAAGTTCCATTTCCTTGGAATCCCAGTTGATTTCGATGAATTCAACGTCTACACCCAGTGATGAAGCAAATGATGTAGCCAGGTCAGCGTCGAAGCCGATCCATTCGCCGTTGTCATCCTTGTAATCCATTGGTGCGAAGTCAGTGATACCAACTACCAGTGTACCCTTATCCTGTACATATGCTACATCTGAATCTGGACCATCATTGCTCTGACTGTTTGAACCGCAACCTACCAGTGCGAAGCATGAGATAACCATGATTGCTGCTAATGCTAATGATAATAACTTTTTCATAATGTCCTCCAATTTTCTTTATCGCTTTAACGCATTAACGCGTTGTCTTGCCGATGTTTAGTATACAATCCCAGCAATATAAAGTCAACCGTATTAAGCTCCTATTTAACAAAAAAAGGCGATGTTATACACATCGCCTTAAGTCGTTCATAATTTATTTATTGTTTGCTGCATTAAGCATGTCTGTCTTCAGCTTCCAAAGTTCTGGTGAAAGGTCAACATAGTATGTCTGTGGGTTCTCAAGTCTCTTCATTTCAGCCCACATTGCATCCAGTTCCTTCTTGCAGTAATCCTTGATTTCATCGATTGATGGACAATCGTAAACACGCTTACCATCCTGGAAAATAGGAACTCTCAGATTCTTAGCGTAGAAGTTTGATACAACCTTCTTCTTCCAAGTGTTCTTAGGGTCGAAGATTTCATAATCGCCATCTTCTGGGATTTCTTCTCCGTCCAGAGTGATTACGTCTGCCAGTGCAACGTTAGTATCCTTATCATAGAGTCTGAATACTGACTTGAAACCAGGGTTTGTAATCTTCTCAACGTTTTCACTAACCTTGATCTTAGGAATAAGAACTCCATCCTTCTCCAGTGCTGACAGCTTATATACGCCGCCGAATACTGGTTCTGAACGAGCTGTGATAAGTCTCTCACCAACGCCGAATGAATCAATGCAAGCACCTTCATTGAGGATATCTCTGATCAGATATTCATCAAGTGAGTTTGAAATAACGATCTTGCAATCTTCAAGACCTGCATCATCCAGCATCTTTCTTGCCTTCTTAGTCAGGTAAGCGATATCACCACTGTCGATTCTGATGCCCATCTTGTTAGGCTTCATTTCCTTAAACACTTCGATTGCAGCAGGAACGCCTGACTTAAGAACATTATATGTATCAACGAGAACCGTACAGTTGTCTGGATAAATCTTAGCGTATGCCTTGAATGCTTCGTATTCGTTATCAAACATCTGCACCCAGCTGTGTGCCATAGTACCCAGTGCTGGAATACCCATGTCTCTATCAGCAATTGTACAAGCTGTACCTGCACATCCACCGATGTAAGCAGCTCTTGCACCCAGTACTGCAGCTGACATACCGTGAGCTCTTCTAGTACCGAATTCCATAACTGGTCTTCCTGCAGCTGAATTAACGATTCTGCTTGCCTTAGTTGCGATAAGACTCTGATGGTTGATCAGAAGAAGAATCATTGTCTCTACGAACTGAGCCTGCATTACAGG
>JAGHTQ010000226.1 GCA_018065295.1 Candidatus Colimonas fimequi
AGTCTACCATCAGGAAGTGCTCCTGTGATTTCGCCGTGGGACAGATTCATTGTCTGTGAATCGATGCCAAAGGCATAATGTCCACCTCTAGCATCAGGCCAAGCCTGAACTGTCTCAGCGATATATGAAACCATCTCTCTGTAGATACCGTCTACATGAGGCTGGTCGTTACCGTATTTCTCAGGCTTGTTAAGAAGCAGCTGTCTCATTCTCTCCTGACCTTCGAAGTTAGTGTCACATGCGTGGATCAGTTCATCCATTGTCATGTCCTTAGCTTCGAATACGCACTTCTCTACTGCTGCGATGCAGTCAGCCAGGTTTGCTGCGCCAGTCATGTACATGCCTGAAGTTGTGTACTTAGCACCACCGTGCTGTACTGATTTACCGCTCTCAACGCATCCCTTCGTTACCATTGATGCGAAGATAACCGGATATCTATTCATGTGGTTGCTCTGCATGAGATTATAACCAGTTCTGATATGGTCATAGTGGTGAATAATCTGAGTCTTGAGAGCATCCTTAAATTCTTCGATGTTCTTGAAATCTCTAGGGTCCCCTGTTTCTGGTCCCATCTGCTTGCCAGTTGCAGGGTCAACGCCGTTGTGAAGAACGAACTCAACCATCTTACCAGCGTTAACGTATCCAGCATCAGGTGAACCATCTGCTGTACCGCCGCCAGGTGCTGCCTGAATACAGCCTACGATTGTCCAGTCTCTAGCCTCTTGGAGAGTACCGCCCTTGCCCATTGCCATCTTCATTGCCACTTCGTCATTGAAGAATCCAGGGTTTGCCTGACCTTCCTGAATCATTCTGCATCCGAATCTAATCAGATCTTCAGGAGTTTCTGGTCCTACTCTCAGAGCCATGATTGGCTGTCTGATCTGAAGCAGGTCTGCCGCCTCTAAGCAAAGGTATGACAGGTCATTAGTTGCGTCTCCGCCTTCTGGCTTCTGGCCGCCTACGACCAAGGTCTGCCACATAGGATATCCTGCAAAGGATGTAGCATACCAGTTATCTCTAACTTCGTATACTTCGCAAGTCTTAAGGTACAGGCACTCGATCATCTCCAGAGCCTCTTCCTTAGTAATGTTCTTCTCTACCAGAACGTCCTTCTCATAGAATGGCCACATGTATTGGTCGAATCTACCGAATCCGCATGCAGTAGTGCAAACTTCGATATGGAAGTAAACGTGTACGAACCATACTGACTGAAGTGCCTGCATGAAAGTCTGTGGCGGATTCTCAGGAACAACTCTGCAATTCTCTGCAATAGTAAGCAGTTCCTGCTTTCTTACCTCATCTTCACATTCAGTTGCCTGACGCTCTGCTTCGTCAGCCATTCTGTGTGCGTATGTAATAAGGCCTTCGCACTGAATAATGCATGCCTTCCAGAAATCAACCTTGGCCTGATCTTCCATTGTCTGTGGAATCATGGCATCAATATTAGCCTGACATTCATCCATGTATCCTCTAATACCAACGGCAAGAATCTTCTCGTGGTCACATGTAGTTTCACCTGATACACCATTCTCCAGGCCTACGCAAATGATGTCGTCCTTCTCCAGTTCCTTAATATGCTTAGGCATAATCTGGCCTGACAGGTCTTCCATTGATTTGCCATCCCAGTACTTAAGTGTCTCAAGGATAGTTTCTCTATCTTCTGGTGAGATGTAGTATGGGTCCTTGCTTCTTGTCTGGAACTCATCGATATCGCTGATGTACCATGAGCTTGACTGAAACTCTGGATGAAGATTGGCTCCTCTATATGCATTAGTCGCAGTACCTACAATAAGCTCATCATCCATGATAAGTGTGCTCATGTTCTCCATAATGTGCTTAACAACCTTCGCTCTGAAGATTGGCACCGCATCTCCGGCAAACTGCTGATAACCTTCAGTTGCCAGAACTAATCTCTCTGCTGTAATCTGCGGGATAGTATTGAAGTACTTCTCCCTCATTGCCTTGACTCTAGGAGTTAACATTTTACCCTCCAATAAATACTTCTGTATATTGATACTCAACATTACTATGATAGTAGGATTTGCAAAGATTTTCCATTATTATATTGTTTTGTTTTGTGATTATTTTGCACGAAAAAACTGCCGCCATAATACGGCAGCAGTTGCAATTGCTATGTTTATTTCTCATATATCTTCTCGCCAGCCACGTATTTGGCCACAATGCTTGTCCTGTCCAGACCCAGGTACACGCTTCGTTCAAGACGCTCTGCGATATTCAGTGGCTGCGGATGTGGTTCCAGTTCGTCAGCGAGAACCACCATGTCGACTTGGTATCCTGAATCGAAGGAACCAACTTGACCGAAGAAGGAACCTCCAGCCAAAGTTGCCAGCCAGAAGCCTTCGGCGAATGTAAGTGGCTTCGCATCGTTATCAACATACCTCTTGTAAAGCTTTGATACTTCAATAGCCTTCTTGATTTCTCCGAAAATGGACTCGCTCTCGCCAGCAGCTACATCGCTGCCAAGGCCCATATTAAGTCCCATATCAATATATCGTCGTATAGGTGCTATACCGCTTCGAAGGTTCATGTTAGAAGATGGACAGTGGGCAACATACACCCCATTATCTCTCATCAGCTGAACTTCTTCGTCAGCCGAGTATACACAGTGAGCCATGATAGTCTTCCTCGGTCTTCCGAACAGGTTATAGCGGTCATAGCCTTCTCCATAAAACTTAGTGTCCGGCATTAGCCTTGCCACAAGCTCAACTTCACCAGGGTTTTCTGACAGATGTGACTGAACAGGGATATCCTGCGCGCTGGCAATTTCACCAAGCTCTTCCAGAAGTTCATCTGAACAGCATGGGATGAATCTAGGTGTAAGAATAGGATGCGTTCTCTTGAACTTATCCTTAGTCTCATTAATCCAGCACTCAGTCTCATACGCGGACGCGGATGCGGACTCATCTAGAATGGCACTGGGAGCATTCCGATCCATATTAACCTTGCCCACATACGAAATAAGACCTGTATGCTCCATCTGGTTCATGAGAACCTTAGTCGCGTCTACGTGCACTGTTGCGAACATAACCACGCGAGTTGTGGCTGATTTCTTCAGCTCATTAGCAAACATGGAATATGCTCGCTCGGCATATTCCAGGTCGTAATACTTGGCTTCTTCCAGGAATGTGTATTTGTTCAGCCAGTCCATGAGCTCCTCGTCCATGTACATGCCGCGAAAAGCATATTGAGGCGCATGAGTGTGCAAATCTATCATACCTGGAATAATCAATTTATTTGTATAATCAATTACCTGAAGTTCCTGGAACTGGCTGGGAATTTCCTCGAAAATCCCCTGGGATATTCCATCCACGCATACCAGATATCCATCCTTCACGGTAATCAATTGATCTTTGTTTCTGTTATAGGCGAAATCGCCTTTGATAATATAGTTCATAAATTATGAATTCTTAGCAACAGCCTTCACGTATATTGCCTTAGCTTCATCGCTAATAAGTTCAACGCCATACTGTCTGAACAGTTTATCCAGGAAGTTAAGCTTACGCATATATACGTCAGTCTCTACAAGACCCATCTTGCCTGAGAGCCATACAGTAGCCAGATAGCCGATAAGTTCAGCCATTTCGTTAGGGTACTTGCACTTAACTGAACCGTCCTTGCTTCCTTCTCTCAGAATCAGCTTCAGTCTAGGAATTATCTCTACTTCTGCGAATTTGATGGCATATGCAACGATAATAGACTGGCCGCTTCCGTCCTTAGGATTTACTGCACTGTAGAACTTAAACAACTCTTCCTGGCCCTTGCTTGTGCCACCAGTGTCCAGAACCATTTCAAACTTCTGCTTACCGTTTAAGTCATCGCGTGCAATTATTTCGTCAATATCGCTATAGATGCCCATGCACTTATCAGACACAATTCTATAGAAAATGTCATCTCTTGACTTGAAGTGATAGTATATTGCACCCTTAGTCAGATCAGGATTGAGACCATCAATAATGTCCTGCATGCTTGTGTTGTAATATCCATTAGTAACGAACAGTTCCTCTGACACCTTGAGAATCTTCTCTACTGTACGTTCTGGATGCTTATTCATTGGCATTATACAGCACCCCCATTCACATATTCCTTATTGATTTCTTCTGCAAAGTTTGTCCAGCTGCTCTCTGTCATTGGTTCGTTCCAGAATGGTGCGAATGTGTCAGATACGAAGCTCATCATTCTCATGATCTTCTCTGGCTTATGCTTAGGAATACGACCTAAGATATACATCTGAATAGCGTATACATAAGTCTCTGTTAAATCTTCCGGGTTATGGTTATCACAAACGATTGAACCATCTGCAATACCTTCATCAACAACGCCTCTTGTCAAAGGAATCAGCTTCTCTTCAATAGTATCTACAACAACTGAAGTCAGGCCGAAATCAGAATACATTTCGCCGTCAGTCATTGATGAAAGAAGCTTAACGATGTGAACTTCTTCAACTGACTTCATAGCCACGTTGTTAATCTCAATCAGCTTCTCTCTGCCGTTAAGATCTTCGCGACTAGCAGCCTCTGCCATGGCGTTATAGTAAACGTCCATCTTCTTGTCGTAAATCATATTGAACATCTGCTGCTTCGATTTAAAATGGTGCTGAACTGCACCTCTTGTCATTTCTCCCTTGAGAGCATTAACGATGTCCATTACCTTAGTATCTGCATAGCCCTTCTCTGTGAATACCTGCTCTGCAACTTCCAGAATTCTGGCAACCGTTCTCTCAGGGTACTTATTTCTTGGCATTTTTCTCTCCCCCTATGGTCGTTCTCCACTCTAGTTAACTATTTAATCCAAAAATTGTTTAACTCTATTCTTAATGTCTGGAGCCTCGTCGTAAACTGCATGACTGTATCCGTTATAAACGTAGCTGTCGCAGCCTAAGGCTTCAGCAATTTCATATGTTCCTTCGATACCCAGAACCTTGTCCTGCTCATCTCCCATAACAAGAACCGGGCAGTCGATATTCTCAAGCTGATCGTAGATATCAAGTCCTATGCAAGCATTGAGTTCCACCAGGAGTCTCTTGCAATCCTCCTCAGTTCCCATCTGCTCAAGCTGCGGAAGCATATCCTTGACACCTTCCAGGAATGCAGGTGAATACACATCCATGAACGATTGATGATTGAAACCTACTACGTCACCAGCTGATGCAAGTTCAATCCATCTGCCGATAACCTTCTTGAGAACCTCATTCTCTCTGCACGCACTTGAGCAGATAACAAGTTTCTCAACAAGCTGTGGATACTTAATTGCAAGAACCTGTGCGATCATTCCGCCCTGAGATACTCCATATACGCAAGTTCTCTCAACGCCAAGTTCCTTAAGGCATCTGATGATGTCTTCTGCCATATCGTA
>JAGHTQ010000145.1 GCA_018065295.1 Candidatus Colimonas fimequi
TTCCACATCATTATATTATTAATAAATTTACATTCTAATTTGTCTCTGTCTTGCAGGTATGAGAGGAAGGCCTTAGTTGTTGAACTAAGCATCACCTGCTGTACTGTGCCAGGCTTCAGCTCCAGTCTCTCGTACATACCCTTTATTATATAATCAAGGCCTGTGAACTCTGTGCAGATATCTCTAATCATCTCTGCCAGATCATTCATGTTATCAATGTTGGCCTGAATTGTTTCGGTCACATCCTCTTCAATCCTGCCGTGGGCTGGAACAAAGAGGCCGCCCTCCAGAGAAGCAATCTTCTCCAGAGAATCCATAAAATCATCAATCCGATACACAAATCCAAATTTGTGCTTACTTAAGAATCCTCGACTGAGGTATGCATCTCCTAAGAACCACACACCGTCTTCAGTCTTAACTCCAATCATTGCTGGTGAATGTCCTGGAATAGCTGTCCACTCAATTCCCGCAAGCTGCGCTTCTTCAATTGGTCTGAAACCAATCTTGCCAGGGTGAGCGAATATCTTCTTAAGCTTATTCCCAGGGTAACCACCATTCATACAAACCGCTTCAAGCTCGGAATAGTGAACAAAAGCAATTTCTGTCTCGCCGCAATAAGCTGGAATGTTGTACTTCTCCATTAAGTACTTATTGCCGCCCAGGTGATCTATGTGAGTGTGAGTATTGATGATGTACTCTGGAGTCCATCCCTTCTCTTCGAGAAGCTTATCAATCTCTTCTCCGTTGCCCTCACTACCGGTATCAATGATTGCAACCGTATTCTCACCTGTCTTGAACAGCCCTACGTTAGTGCTGCCTTTTATCAAAAATGTTTTGTTTCCTATCTGCTCAATTTCCATATGTCTTATCGGTAATCATGATTAGCCCATTAACACAATGCCAATTATACATTGTTGAATATGGCAAGTAAATACCCTTAGTTCTTATTTTTACTAAAAAAACGGGTTATTTTTCCGTTTTTTACTACTGGTATTTTCAGACAATTCAAAATTATAAAAAACAGGCCGTTCAGTTTATTACCAAACGGCCTGTAAATTACTATTTATTCATATATGAATATTCCTTGCATGGAATCTGCTACATAAGTGCTGTTGTTCTGTCAGCCAGTTCCTTGTAAGTTCTATACTTATTCTTAGCATCTTCTTCAGTCATTGCGAAGAGCTTGTCAGCAATCTCTGGGAATTCCTTAGCCAGTGAAGTGTATCTGATCTGACCGTTGATGAAGTCTCTGAAGCTTGCTGTTGGTTCCTTAGAGTCAAGGATGAATGGGTTTCTGCCCTGTTCCTTAAGATCAGGGTTGTATCTGTACAGGTGCCAGTAACCAGCTTCTACAGCTTCCTTAGTGTTAGCCTGTGACTTACCCATGCCCTTCTTGATACCGTGGTTGATACATGGAGCGTAAGCGATGATGATTGATGGACCATCGTATGCTTCTGCTTCCAGCATAGCCTTCATCAGCTGGTTCTTGTCTGCGCCCATACCTACCTGAGCTACATATACATAACCATATGACATAGCCATGAGACCAAGGTCCTTCTTCTTGATTCTCTTACCTGATGCAGCGAACTTAGCGATTGCAGCAGTTGGAGTTGCCTTAGAAGCCTGACCACCAGTGTTGGAGTAATCTTCTGTATCGAATACCAGGATGTTAATGTTCTCGCCTGATGCAAGTACGTGGTCCAGACCACCGTAACCGATGTCGTATGCCCAGCCGTCACCGCCAAGAGCCCATACTGACTTCTTAACCAGGAAGTCCTTAAGTTCCATGATTCTGTTGCAAAGTACATTTACTACTTCATCGCTTGTATCAAGGTTCTTAATTACGTCAACAACCTTGTCACTCTTAGTTCTTGATTCTCTGCCATCTTCCTTATACTCGAGCCACTCTTCGATAGCTTCGTGGAGTTTCTCGTCGATATCAAGTTCAAGAAGAGCCTTCATAGTATGTTCGATTTTCTCTCTCATCTGCTTAGTTGCAAGCAGCATGCCATAGCCGTATTCTGCGTTATCTTCAAACAGAGAACTTGCCCATGCTGGACCTCTGCCGTTCTCATCCTTGCAGTATGGCATTGTTGGCGCTGATGCACCCCAGATTGATGAGCATCCTGTTGCATTAGCGATAATCATTCTATCGCCGAACAACTGAGTTGCCAGCTTAATGTATGGAGTTTCACCGCATCCTGCACATGCACCTGAGAATTCGATGTATGGCATTGCGAACTGTGAGCCCTTAACTGATGTGATATCAGCCTTATCCTGCTTACGAGGAATCTTAATGCCGTATTCCCAGTTAGTTGCTTCATGTGCAACTTCAGGATACTTCTTCATGACAAGTGCCTTCTCCTTAGATGGGCAAATATCTGCACAGTTACCGCAGCCCAGACAGTCAAGAGCTGATAACTGCATTCTGTAACCAAGACCTTCGAAGTTCTTGCCCTTAGCAGGAACAGTAACGAATCCTTCTGGAGCATTAGCCTGTTCTTCTTCTGTAAGCAGCATTGGTCTGATTGCAGCATGTGGACATACGAATGAGCACTGGTTACACTGAATACAAGCTGTTGGATTCCATTCAGGCAGATAAGTTGCAGTACCTCTCTTCTCGTATGCAGATGTACCGAGTGGGAATGTACCGTCTTCAATACCATCGAATGCACTTACTGGCAGGTCATCGCCTTCCTGGCTGTTCATTGGCATGAGGATTTCTTCGATGAATTCAGGCAGTTCTTCGTACTTGCCCTTAGGGTCTACTGCTTCAGCCCATTCTTCTGGAACTTCAATCTGACGAATTGACTCAACGCCCTTATCTACAGCAGCGTTGTTCATGTCAACGATCTTCTGACCCTTCTTCTTATATGACTTCTCAATACCTTCCTTCAGGTACTTGATAGCGTCTTCTACAGGAATTACTTCTGTAAGCTTGAAGAATGCAGCCTGCATTACCATGTTGATTCTTGAGCCAAGACCAACGCTGTCAGCGATAGCAGTACCATCGATAGCGTAGAACTTAATGTTCTTCTTAGCCAGCTGTCTCTTCATTCTTGCTGGAAGTACTTCATTTAATTCTTCATCTGTATAACGAGTGTTCAGGAGGAATGTACCGCCCTTAACTACGTCCTTGAGCATGTCGTACTGTCTGATGTATGACTGGTTGTGACATGCTACGAAGTCAGCCTGGTTGATCAGGTAAGTTGACTGAATTGGGTGCGCACCGAATCTCAGGTGAGATACAGTCAGACCACCAGACTTCTTAGAGTCGTATGCGAAATAGCCCTGTGCGTACATGTCAGTCTTATCACCGATGATCTTGATAGCTGTCTTGTTAGCACCAACAGTACCGTCGGAACCAAGACCCCAGAACTTACACTTGATTGTGCCTTCTGGTTCTCTAGCGATACCAGCTGTGTATGGAAGTGAGTGACCAGTTACGTCATCTTCGATACCTACTGTGAAGTGGTTCTTTGGCTTGTGGTGATAGAGGTTGTCATAGATTGAGTGAATCATGCCAGGAGTTGTATCCTTAGAACCGATACCGAAACGGCCGCCGTATACTTCTGGAGCATTTCTCTCACCATAAAGTGCAGTCTTAACATCCTGATAGAGTGGTTCGCCCAGGGAACCTGGTTCCTTAGTTCTATCAAGAACTGCGATTCTCTCAACTGTTCTAGGAAGTGCTTCCAGGAAGTACTTCTTAACAAAAGGTCTATAAAGTCTAACCTTGATAAGACCAACTCTGTGACCTTCTGCTACCATCTTGTTCATTGTTTCTTCGATAGTTTCGCATACTGAGCCCATAGCAACGATAACGTTCTCTGCGTCAGGTGCTCCTACATAGTCGAATGGGTGATAGCTTCTACCTGTCAGGTCACTGATCTTATTCATGTAATCTACAACGATTTCAGGAATCTTGTCGTAGAACTTGTTAGCTGATTCTCTTGCCTGGAAGAAAACGTCAGGGTTCTGAGCGGTACCTCTGATTACTGGATGTTCAGGATTGAGAGCTCTGTCTCTGAATTCCTGTACTGCATCCCAGTCAACAAGCTTCTTATAGTCTTCGTAGCTGAATACTTCGATCTTCTGAATTTCGTGTGATGTTCTAAATCCGTCAAAGAAATGAACGAATGGTACTCTACCCTTAATTGCTGAAAGGTGTGCGATACCACCAAGGTCCATTACTTCCTGTACTGATGCTGAACACAGCATTGCGAAACCTGTCTGGCGTGTTGCCATTACGTCTGAGTGGTCACCGAATATGCAAAGTGCGTGTGTTGAAATACTTCTTGCTGCTACGTGGAATACGCCTGGCAGCAGTTCGCCAGCGATCTTGTACATTTCAGGAATCATAAGCAGGAGGCCCTGTGACGCTGTATATGTAGTTGAAAGAGCACCTGCGTTAAGTGAGCCATGAACAGCACCTGATGCGCCGCCCTCAGACTGCATCTCTGCGATCTTAACAGTCTGACCAAAAATGTTCTTTCTGCCATATGCAGCCCATTCGTCAACAACTTCTGCCATTGTTGAAGATGGTGTAATTGGGTAGATAGCAGCAACATCTGTGAATGCGTATGAAACGTGTGCAGCAGCTGTGTTACCATCCATTGTCTTCATTCTTCTCTTCTGAGCCATTACTGTATCCTCCAAATTGGTTTAAATAATGCAAAAATATAAGTAGTACATTTCTACCTTATGAACCTACTTTACCCCTGTGAAATACCCATGTCAATAATGTACATAAAATAATACAAAATACATGATTACGCCTTAAATTGACTGAAATTTCAACATTTACAGAATTTCATACACAATTGTGATTACTTGTATATGAATCACAATATTGGTATAATATTAACATTCAAATAATTTGAAAATTGAAAGGCGTAATACATTGAAAAGACTTAGAGATTACCAGTTTCAGCAGGAATCACTAACTCAGACTCTTCCTACTGATCTGGCAGAACGTGCCAGATTAGCAGCTCAAGAAATTTCTGACAATCCTGGTTCTGAGGGCTCTTCAGAGGAGTATAAATCGGAACAGGGTGGCGATTATTTGTCTGAAAATTATGAGATTAAACAGAAGACTAAGGTGTATGAACCAAGACCTCTGACACACAGGATCCTATCTATGACGAAGTCATGGCACAGGTGGGATCCCGCCCAGTTAAGCCTAAATACTGGTTTGAAGAGTTCGGAGACTACTGGTCATGCAGCTGCGGACACATTAATAAGGGTGAAACTTGTGTCGGTTGCGGACTCAATCGTGGACTTTTGCGTAGGATTTTTATCCTTCACAAGCCTGCAAGCAGCCAGAGCAGCCTTGGAACAAAAATACAAGAACAGAAGGAACAGATAGACAAGGAAGCCGCTTATCACGAAGCCATGACAAGCAGAGTCCAGGCCAACGCGTCCACAGATCTTAACAACATCCGCCCTATCGAAGAATTTGGCGATGATGTTGACGTAGATTGGGGCAAGGCATCGCCATCTGAAGATGCTGATTATAATTCAGATGTGAATTGCAGCGGCGAAGGCGATGAAGGTATTGTGTATACAACTTTGGATGATCAGCTGCCAGAACCTGCAGAAGAGGAATCCGACGGCAAACTGATTCCGGTCCCACAGCTTCCTACGGTAATTAAGAAGCCGAAGCTTCCGGGACTTCCTAAGAAGAAACTTCACCTTGCGATTATTATCGTGGCAGCGCTAGTTTTGCTTAGCGGCGTATTTGGTTTCGTCAAATTCATCGCAGCTCCTGCTCAGGACTACGATGAGGCCGTTGCAGCAATGGAAGCTGGCAACTACGAACAGGCTATCGAGATGTTCCAGGCTCTTGGCGATTACAGCGACAGCATGATGATGATTCGCCAGTGCTACATCGAGATGGGTAATGTTCACTTCGAGGCTGGTGAATTCGAAGACGCGATCACCGACTACGAAACAGCTCAGGACCTTGCTGAGACAGGTGATGTTGCCGACCTTATCAGAAACTGCTATATCGGTATCGGCGATAAGTATCAGGAAGAAAGTCAGCTGAAGAAGGCCATCGAGGCATACAGGAAGGCTCAGGAAATCAACAAGACTGAGAACATTCGCGAAGAAATCAGAGTCTGCTTCATCGGTATCGGCGACAAGAGGTTAGCTGACGACGATTACGAGAACGCATTCAAGGCATACGACAAGGCTCAGAACATCAAGGAGACTGAAGAAGTTAAGGATAAGATCAACGCAGTTAAGTACGCTTACGTTAGCAAGAACATGGATAACAGAGGCGAGACTGTTGAGAAATATCTGGACGATCTGATGGCTAAGAAGTATCCTGGCGCTAAGGAACTTTATGATAAGTACTACGAATGGCATGCTAAGATTGTAGCTAACGGTTCTGCTGATGACTTCAAGAATAAGAAGAAGACATTCACTAAGGCTGAGACTGTTTTCTTCCACACTAAGCTTAGCGGCGGCAAGCCAGACGAGAAGATTAAGCTCTACTACACTCTCCAGTGGCCAACTGGTCAGGTTGAAACTCAGATGCTGGGAGACGAATGGAAGAGCGGTGCTAAGATCACTGCACAGTTCATGTATCCAATGCCAATGTTCGGTGTTGATGGCAAGATGACATTCACTGTTTATGACAGAGAATCAAACAAGGAACTGGCTAAGTGCACAGTAAATATTAAGGACTAAATTTGATATTTTAAAACCCTGCGAAGCGAGTGCTTTCGCAGGGTTTTTTGTTGCAATTTTTTGCACGAAAAAAGACTCTGCCAATTGGCAGAGTCTTTTTTCGTGCAAAAAATTGCAACAAAAAACCCTGCGAAA
>JAGHTQ010000037.1 GCA_018065295.1 Candidatus Colimonas fimequi
ATTTAATAATATCCATTAATCATGCCATCAATCAATGCGACTATAACCTGTGAATCGTCTTCAACAGATGCCCCTGACATGCTATCGCCTCCTATTTGCACTTTGATAACAGCTTCTCCCACTGCTTATCAACGTAATCCTGTGTTTCGTCTATCATCCACTCGTTGCCCTTCTTGCACATGTGAGCGAATCTACCATGCTTCTTCAGGAATTCTTCTACTGGAAGCTTCTTCTTAGGTTCATATGTTAAATGCCATTCACCTTCAACGATTTCGTACATAGGCCATACGTGAGTATCTACTGCCAGTCTGCACATCTCAGCCAGGTCTTCAGTCTCGTATCTCCAGCCTCTTGGACATGGTGACAGGATATTGAGGAAGCAAGGGCCTTCAGTGTAGATAGCCTTCTCAGCCTTCTCATGAAGATCTTTGAAATTACCGATGAACGTAGTCTGCGCAACGTATGGTACATTATGCGCTGCAATAATCTCAGTCAGATTCTTCTTGTTCTGAACCTTGCCTGGAATAGCCTTGCCTGCAGGAGCTGTTGATGCATCTGCAAATCTAGGTGTTGATGATGCTCTCTGTACACCAGTGTTCATGTAAGCTTCGTTATCGTAGCATACGTAAACCATGTCATGTCCACGCTCCATGGCTCCTGACAATGACTGCATGCCAATGTCGTATGTACCACCGTCACCACCGAATGTGATGAACTTGAAGTTATCCTTAACCTTACCACGCTTCTTGAGAACGTTGTAAGCCGCTTCAACACCCGAACAAGTAGCCGCACCGTTAGCGAATGCTGTATGGATGTAGCTGTCTGTATATGCTGTGTTAGGATAAATGAAAGTTGATACTTCCAGGCATCCTGTAGCGTTTGTAATTACCGCCTTGTCCTCTGGCTTGAGAGCTCTGAGAACGCCGCGAACTGCGATACCAGCGCCGCAACCTGAGCAAAGTCTATGACCAGGAGCGAGACGTTCTGGCTTATTTAAATTTTCTTTTAAGCTATACGCCATGTTACCCTCCTAGTCCTCGTACTTACGATGGTCGAAGCCGCGTTCGCCATAACGTGAGTCTCTAACGCCAACGTATCTATAAACGTCACCTGGGTCATCAGTTTCGTGGATGATGAACAGGTCGTTGAAGATTTCATAGTAGTCTTCTACTGTAATGTCTCTGCCGCCAAGGCCATAGATGTAGTTGATGCAGTATGGCTTGTTAGGCAGGTCATAAAGTGAGCTTCTTGCTTCGTTAAAGAGTGGGCCGCCACTGTTTGAGAATGATTCGGCCTTATCCATAACTGCTACAGCCTTAACCTTAGTCATGGCTTCAGCAAGCTGAACTCTTGGGAATGGTCTGAATACACGAAGCTTAATAAGACCTACTCTCTTACCTTCGGCACGGAGTCTGTCAACTGCTTCCTTACCAGTACCAGCTGATGAACCGATAACTACCAGAGCAACGTCTGCGTCGTCGATCATGTATTCTTCAAAGAAGCCGTACTTACGGCCAGTCAGCTTGTAGAATCTCTTAGCAACGTCCATGATGATAGGCATTGCATCCTTCATAGCCTGGGCCTGACTTCTCTTAGCTTCCATATAATATGGTGAAATTCCATAAGGGCCTACTGCGAGAGGATTCTCGTGCTTGAGCAGATAGTTATCTGGCTCGTATTCTCCTACGAATTCCTTAACTTCATCGTCTTCCAGAATCTCGATATTTGATACACCGTGTGATGTGATGAAACCATCCTGGCAGATCATGATAGGAAGTCTGATTGTTTCACTGATAGGCATAGCCTGAACGTAGTTATCATATACTTCCTGGTTTGTCTCAGCGTAAATCTGAATCCAGCCTGAGTCTCTAGCACCCATTGAGTCTGAGTGGTCGTTGTTGATGTTGATAGGACCAGTCAGTGCTCTGTTAACAACTGCCATAGTGATTGGCAGTCTCTGTGATGCTGCTACATAGAGCAGTTCCCACATGTAAGCAAGACCTGCTGATGATGTTGCAGTTACTGCACGCGCACCTGCTGCAGCTGCGCCCATGCATACTGACATAGCACTGTGTTCTGATTCTACTGCTACGAACTCTGTATCTACGAGACCGTCAGCGATGTATCTTGAATAATACTGAGGGATTTCAGTAGATGGTGTAATAGGGAACGCACCCATAACGTCTGGGTTTATCTGTCTCATAGCTGTAGCGAC
Organism: Candidatus Colimonas fimequi; assembly: GCA_018065295.1. Taxonomy (GTDB): domain Bacteria; phylum Bacillota; class Clostridia; order Peptostreptococcales; family Anaerovoracaceae; genus Lentihominibacter; species Lentihominibacter fimequi. The sequence goes on from JAGHTQ010000037.1 coordinate 2,216, forward strand.
AGCTTCGTTTCCTGACATTCTATCTCTCTTAGCCATTACTTGTCCTCCTTCACGTAGTCTATTGCGTCGAACGGACATACCTTAACGCATACGCCGCAGCCCTTGCAATGAACGAAGTCAAAGTCAGCTCTCTTGCCGTCCTTAACAGGAATTGAACTGTCTGGGCAGAAAGGTGCACAGAGAAGGCACTGCTTGCACTTGTCTTCGATAAATACTGGCTTCATAACTCTCCAGTCGCCTGTCTCTACCAGAAC
>JAGHTQ010000096.1 GCA_018065295.1 Candidatus Colimonas fimequi
TTAATCTCAGCTTCAGCGTTGTAGACAAGTGACGCCACCCTATCACGTTCGTCCTTAGTTAAATCTTCACCGAATTCGTATTCGATCTTATTTCTTATAACACCTGAAGCACTCTTCAGCATATGGACGAATGCCTCGTGTTCGCCATGAAGGTCACTGAGGAAGTATTCAGTGCCCTTAGGCAGACTGAGTATTGCGCTGAGGTTTACGATCTCCTCAGTTGCACTCTTAACGTTAGGGTATTTCTTCGATAAATGTTTCAATAAATTAGCATCAACCATCTTAATCCTCCAGCAAAGTGTTCTCTCTAAATCTCTTTAACTTTACCTATTTGTTGTCAAGTTCCTTAAGGTCATATGGAGTTCCCTGATATACGTAGTAGTTCAGCCAGTTTGAGAACAGCAGGTTGGCATGTCCTCTCCATCTGAACATGATTTCGTCATCAGGATCGTCATTTTTGAAATAATTCTTCGGAATGGCTGTATCCATTCCAGCATCTCTATCCCTGTAATACTCAGAAGCGAGGGTTCCCTTATCATATTCATGGTGGCCCATTAAGAATATCTGTCTACCGTTCTCAGTTGACATGATATTTGGTCCCACCTCCGGTGAATCCGCCAGCACACGCAAAGCTTCACAGTTCTCAATATCCTCTCTCTTGATTGCTGTATGTCTTGAGTGTGGTGCGAAGTAAGTATCGTCGAAACCTCTTACCAGAGGGTTTCTAGGTCTTACGATCTTATGTTCGAATACACCGAATATCTTGGCATCTGTAATGTACTTATCAATACCGTAGTAGTAATACAGAGCCGCCTGTGCTCCCCAGCAAATAAACATGCTGCTATATACATGAGTCTTGGCCCACTCGAAAATACCGCTGATTTCAGGCCAGTAATCAACCTGTTCAAAAGGCATCTTCTCAACTGGAGCACCTGTCAGAATCATGCCGTCGAAGTATTCATGCTTGATATCATCGATGGTCTTATAGAATGTATCCATGTGATCCTGTGAAACGTGAGTTGATTCATGTGAACTCATAGTTACAAGTGTCAGTTCAACCTGCAGAGGGCTGTTAGCAAGAACTCTAGCAAGCTGGGTCTCAGTAGCAATCTTAGTAGGCATCAGATTAACGATTACTATTCTAAGTGGTCTGATGCTCTGACTAGTGGCTCTATTAAGATCCATTGTAAATATATTTTCATTCTGCAGCGTTTCAGCTGCTGGAAGCTCATTTGGAATAAGTAATGGCATAGTTAAAACGTTCTCCTTTAATCTAAAATGTGTTATTTGATGGAATTAAGGTATTCCTCCCTACCTTCAACATAAAGATTACCACCTACTGGATCGAGAACTACAACAACAGGAAGATCCTCTACGTAGAGTTTTCTTACTGCTTCTGCACCCAGATCGTCGTATGCGATAACTTCAGCACTCTTAACACATCTTGCCATTAATGCGGCTGCCCCGCCGATAGCTGCCAGATAAACGGCGCCGTTGCGAGTTACAGCCTGCATTACCTCCTCTGATCTCTGTCCCTTGCCTATCATTGCAACTTCCCCAAGATCAAGAAGTGTTGGTGCGTAGGCATCCATTCTGTAACTTGTTGTTGGACCAGCTGAGCCAATTGGTCTACCTGGCTTAGGTGGTGTAGGTCCAACGTAATATATAATAGAATCCTGAATTGGGAAAGGCGGTTCTTCGCCTCTCGCAATTGCTTCAGTAATTCTCTTATGAGCAGCATCTCTTGCAGTATATACAGTACCAGTAATGAGAACACTGTCCCCTGCCTTAAGATCTGCGAATTTGTCCTTAGTGAAAGGTTCTGAAATTCTTATAGCCATGATGTTCTCCTTATAATACAACTGTCTTATGTCTGCTAACGTGGCAGTTAACATTAACTGCTACAGGTAATCCAGCAATGTGAGTTGGTGCAGTAATAATGTTTACTGCCAGAGCTGTAGTCTTGCCACCGAAGCCCTGAGGACCGATTCCAAGGGCATTAATGCGGTCAAGAAGTTCCTTCTCCATTGCATCGTAGTAAGGGCTCTCATTTGGCTTATCAAGAGGCTTCAGCAGTGCCTTCTTAGCCATGAGTGCAGCCTTATCAAATGTTCCGCCGATACCAACACCAACAACGATAGGTGGGCATGGGTTAGCACCTGCCATCTCAGCTACTTCAACAACGAAATCCTTAACGCCGTTTTCACCAGCTGCAGGTGGGAGCATCTTAATCTTACTCATGTTCTCTGAACCGAATCCCTTAGGAGCTACAGTAATTGTAACCTTATCTCCAGGAACGATTTCATAGTGAATATATGCAGGTGTGTTATCACCAGTATTAACTCTATCAAGTGGGTCGCGAACGATTGACTTACGAAGATATCCGTCGCCATAACCACGTCTTACACCTTCATTAATTGCATCTTCAAGATTGCCATCGATAAGGTGAACATCCTGTCCGATTTCAAGGAATACGCAAGCCATGCCAGTATCCTGACAAAGTGGGAAAATGCCTTCCTCTGCAATTGCAATATTCTCCTGAATGCTCTCCAGCATCTGACGACCTACAAGGCTTGGCTCCTCAGCCAGGTGCTGAGCCATGCAATTCTTAAGGTCTTCGTCGAGATAATGGTTAGCATCTATACACATCTTAGCAATGCTATCTTCGATTGCTTTTACACTAATTTCTCTCATATCTAACGCCTTCTTCTCATTAAATTACACACTTAACCTAGTCTAATAATTTTATCATAGAAGCACTCCAATAACAACCGAGGTCTAACCTTAAATAAACTTTAAAAGAACCCCTTTAGTCTGCACTACTGGGGTTCTTTTAAATCTTTTTCAATTACTATTTATTCATCTATCTTCTTGGCATAATACTCTGCAAGAAACTCTTCAGCATAACTATCATTACACTGACAATCACTTTTGCCAGAAACAGGACAGCCAATACACTTAACACCCTGCTTTTTCTTTTTGATTATATACCTTGCTGCTAGAAACACTATAACCACTAGCGCAAGTGTGGAAACAATAGTTGCAAACATATCTTTATCCTCTCAAACACTAAGCTGCGACTTTATTATTAAGTGAATATTCTCTATCAAAGTTTGCTCTGATCTTACGAGCAATAATAACTACTACTGCAGCCATAACAAGAATTGCGATAAATCCAGGAATAAATCCAGGCAGTAAGTGACCTTCTACAATCAGTGTACCCACCTGTGATACTAAGAATGCTACTGCATATCCTGTGCATAACTGAAGACCGATCGCTGACCAGAGCCATCCCTTATGCTGCATTTCTGAGTTCATAGCACCGATTGCTGCGAAGCATGGAGGTGTGAACAGGTTGAAGAACAGATAAGCGATAGCTGTCACTGATGTAAGACCCATTGCTAATGCGATTTCGTTAGCTCCGCCAGTCATTTCAAGTTCTTCAACGTCAATGAATCTAGTGATTCCATATACAACTGCGATAGTACCTACAACGTTTTCCTTTGCGATAAAACCTGTAATAGCTGCTGCTGCCAGCTGCCATGCTCCGAAACCCAGAGGAATCAGAAGAATTGCGAATGGTGAAGCGATGCTTGCCAGAATTGAAGTATCCTGAGCATCTTCTGCGACCATCTGGAAATGCCAGTTAAAGTTAGCCATAATTGTAACAACTACGTTGCAAACCAGAATGATTGTTGCAGCCTTAACGATATATGCCTTCGCACGTTCCATCATTGACCAGAATGCTCTCTTAAGGCTAGGTGCTGACCACTTAGGCATTTCCATTACGAAGAATGACTTACGATACTTGTAGCCAGTAACAACCTTAACCAGCAGTGCTCCCAGGAAAATAAGAACTACGCCGAGAATATAGCATACTAATGATACCCAGCCAGCACCTGCGAAGAATGCTCCTGCAAAGAGTGCAATTACCGGTACCTTAGCACCACATGGAATCCATGTGGTGAGCATTGTGATTGCTCTACGTTCTCTTTCGTCTCTGATAGTACGAGTACTCATGATAGCTGGTACGCCGCAACCAACGCCGATGATCATTGTAATAATTGACTTACCACTAAGTCCAACTCTCTTGAAGATTGGGTCCATTACGGCAGTAACTCTAGCCATATAACCACAATCTTCGAGAAGAGCGATCAGGAAGAACATTACCATGATGAGAGGCAGGAAACCTACTACGGCTCCTACACCACCAATGATACCATCATTAATTAATGTCTGAACAATATCAGGAGCTCCCTCTATAGCTCCACCAACAAATTCACCGAAGGCTTCAATCCATCCAACTACCAGATCTGCAATCCATGGACCAACGATAGCCTGTGAAATTTCAAATACAGCCCACATAACTGCTGCGAAGATTACGATACCTGCAATAGGATTAGTGATTACGTTATCCAGCTTATCACCAAATGTTGCTTCGTTTGACTTTAATGCACGAACTTCAACATCTTTAACAATCTGATTAACGAACATGTAACGTTCTCTGTCAGCCTTGTCAACAGCCTCTTTATCATGAAGATCTATGTCAGCCTGAACGTAAGGCGCGTCCTGATCCTTGCCAGCAAATTCAATTGCTGCTTTAGCAACATCAGCAATACCATTATTCTTCTTATCAGTAGCAACAGTATTAATTACAGGGCAGTTAAGAAGCTGAGAGAGCTTAGCTGTGTCAATCTTAGTTCCCTCTTTCTCATTTATATCAGCCTTATTAAGTGCAACAACTACTGGAATACCAAGTTCGAGAAGCTGTGAAGTGAAGAATAAGCTACGGCTTAAATTTGTAGCATCAACGATGTTAATGATAACATCAGGGTTTTCTTTCTTAATATAGCCACTTGTAATACTTTCTTCAGGTGTGAACGGTGACATTGAATATGCACCTGGAAGGTCAACAGCAACAACTTCCTGCCCGTTGCTATAAGTTTCTTTGAACAGACCCTCCTTCTTACCAACAGTAACACCCGCCCAGTTACCAACTCTCTCGTTCAATCCAGTAAAGACATTGTACATTGTTGTCTTACCACTGTTTGGATTACCAGCAAAAGCAATTCTCATATTAATTCCTCCTAAAGTTAATTGTTATTTCATCAATCCCAATAGCATTGGTGTTAGCGTTCACTAACCATTATCCAAAAATAAAAGCTGCATCAGCAGCTGGTTCAAATTAATGAACCAGTATGCTCTCTGCAAGCAGATTATCAAAATTATATCTTCCGTCTTTGATCGAAACTATTATGCCCTTACGCTTCTTGGACATGATAGTAATCGGTTCACCACTATAGCATCCTAATCTGAATAAGAAAGAATTTACTTCATCATCATTAGTTTTAATGTTCTCTATAATGTAAGTCTGTCCTACATTGGCATCCTTAAGACTCATGGTCATCATACCCTCCTACAAATTCACACACAAAATTCGGTTAGTTTCATTTAACTAACTAGGTTAGTATTAACTTACCACCATTTGCAGGAAATGTCAACCAATAAAAAAGAGAATTCGAACTCGAATTCTCTTAGTTAACCATAATATGTTATATGTTATTTAGTCCTCTACACGCATAATATTAGCGCCAAGGCCTCTCAGCTTATCAACGAAGTTCTCATAACCTCTGTCGATGTGATAAATCTGAGAAACTTCAGTCATTCCATCGGCTACAAGACCTGTCAGAACAACTGCTGCACCAGCTCTAAGGTCAGTTGCAACAACCTGTGCACCTTCAAGCTGCTTATCACCAGGAATGATAGCTGCACTGCCATCAGTCTTAATGTTAGCACCCTGTCTGTTGAATTCACCTACGTGCATGAATCTGTTCTCAAATACAGTCTCAATTACAACACTTGGGCCCTTAGCAACTGTAAGGAGTGCCATGAATGGTGACTGCATATCTGTTGGGAATCCAGGATAAGGCAGTGTCTTGATGTCAGTTGAGATAATAGGATTAACATCTCCTCTAACTCTCATGCCATCATCTGTCATTGTGATCTGAACGCCACATTCACCAAGCTTAGCGATTACAGCCTTAAGGTGGCTAGGAACAACGTTTTTAATAAGAACATCACCCTTAGTAATTGCTGCACCTACCATGAATGTGCCAGCTTCGATTCTATCTGGAATAACGTGATGTGATACACCCTTAAGTCTCTCTACACCTTCGATCTTAACAGTATCAGTACCAGCACCCTTGATGCGAGCTCCCATCTTGTTAAGGAAGCTTGCCAGGTCAACGATTTCTGGTTCCTGAGCTGCATTCTCAAGGATTGTAGTTCCTTCTGCAAGTGTTGCTGCCATCATGATAACTTCAGTAGCACCTACACTTGGGAAGTCTAAATAAATTGTATTACCTCTCAGCTTCTCAGCTGTTGCATCTACGATGCCTCTTGACAGTTTGTCTTCATCAACCTTAACGCCCATAGCCTTAAGACCCTTAAGATGAAGTTCAACTGGTCTCTTACCAATTGCGCAGCCTCCTGGAAGTGGAATAACTGCATGTCCTGTTCTGTGAATAAGTGCTCCAAGAACCAGAATTGATGCTCTCATCATCTTAACCAGATTATAAGGAGCCTCATCTGCTACTTCAGTACCTGAAGTAACTTCAACAGAACTATCTTCCATATTTCTATTAATCTGACAACCCAGACTCTCAAGGAGCTGACACATAACATCAACGTCTCTAAGTGCTGGAGCGTCGTGAATTACACATTTCTCTTCTGTCAGCAGTGTTGCCGCCATGATTGGCAGTACTGCATTCTTGGATCCACTAATTGTAACCTCGCCTCTTAATGGACCGCTCTTCTGTACAAGAAATTTTGACATTTAAACCCTCCGTACATGTTTAATAGTATAGATATTATACTCCATTTTGTGGTATATATCAATCACTAAAACAACATGTCGCAACCTATAGGCTTATAGAACCTGTCGCGCAGTTCTTCCCAGCTCTCATTATTCTGAGAAAGAACCCACATTAATTTAGTATAAACGGCTTCTGTAGTCATGTCCTTAGCTTCAAGAACATCGAAGTTTGAACTCAGCTTCTTACCAACTTCATATACGTTGATATTGCTGCCCTCAAATGATACCTGAGTCTGCATTACTACAACCTTCTTAAGTGGATCGTATTTCTTCATTTCATCGAAGAGCTGCTTCTCAATTGATTCAGGAATTCCACCTGCACCGAAACTCTCAATGATAATTCCATCATAAATCATGAAGATAACAGGAAGTAATTCAGGAGTAACACCTGGCACTACCTTCATTAAGAATACCTTTGATTTAAGATCGTAGTTAAAAGAAACTTCATCTCCATCATGCTGCATCTCAGTATATCTAATAATCTTGCCATCATAAATTGATGCCAGGAATGGGAAGTTAATACTGTCAAATGCTGCAAAACTTGTTGTACGAATCTTCTTGGCTCTTGTGCCGGCTATAACCTTGCCATCGAACACCACCTGTACGCCCCTAGATTTGCTGTCAGCGGCATAAATAATGCTATCACGAAGATTTGCCTTCGCGTCTGTAATCTCCATTCCTATCGGCTTCTGAGCCCCTGTGAGCACAATAGGCTTAGGAGAGTTCTGAATCATGTAAGATAATGCTGCAGCTGTATAAGCCATGGTATCTGTACCATGAGCAATAACAAAACCGTCATATGCATCATAATTTGCCTCAATCCTCTTACAGATTCCCATCCAGTGTTCTGGAGTCATGTTAGTACTATCAATGCTATAAAGTGATTCTGTTGTAATCTCAACATATTCACTGATTTCTGGCAGATAAGAAACAAGGTCTTCTGGTGTGAGTGCTGGCGCAAGACCAGATGGTGTCAGTTCAGATGCGATAGTACCACCTGTTGCAAGCACAAAAATTCTAGTTTTCATTTACGGTTCTCCTCTATGTTACTTATATTGTTTAAAAATAAGCATAAAAAAGGCGGTACAAGACCGCCGTTTTATCAATTATAACTGCTTGAGTTCTTCAATGCATGCTGCGCAGATGTTCTTACCTCTAATCTGCTTAACACTGTCTGAACTTCCACAGAATACACATGCTGGCTGATACTTCTTCAGCATGATTGAATCTCCATCCACATAGATTTCGAGAGGATCCTTGATATCGATATTAAGAGTTCTTCTTAATTCGATTGGTAATACAATTCTACCCAGCTCGTCAACCTTTCTTACAATACCTGTGGCCTTCATTCCACGTCCCCCTTTCGCTTATTTCTTGTCCTTTTCATCTCCGCCGATTGCATTCTTAACAGATACAACAGCTTTTACCACAGATGTTGTGGCCTGGATAACATTCTGCTTCTCCTTAGCAGCCTTCGCAAGCGCCCCTGCTGATTCAGCAACGTCCCCAACGATACCATTGATATCCTGAGTACGTTCTGAAGCTATTTCACTTACTACTTCAACATCTGCGAGAATCTTGTTAGCATGATCAAGAGTCACAAGAAGTTTTCTTACAAGCTGGATAAGAAATACGATGAGTACGAGTACTGCGATTACTATTAATGCGAATCCCAAAAGCTTGATATCAATTGTTACGTTCATTGTTACTCCTTTCAAACTACACATTGATTCTTTATCTCAACACTATGTTTATATTATCACTATTCATATGCCATTTCAATTAAAAATGACGCGTTATTGTCAGAATTTTCACTACTTCTCGTAAGCCTTAAGAAGCTCCGAAGTATAGCCATTCCCACTGTCGTGGATATTAAGATCTGGCAGTATTTTAAGCTCTTTTCCGGCACCTTTTATGGCGTGAATTAGCACCATATTAGCCGCCTTGCCGGCCCTCGGACAGATCATTCTCATTTCCTTAGGCTCCAGTCTATATAGCCTGCAGAAATGCATTATATCTGCTAGCCTTGAAGGTCTATGAATCATGACGAAATGACCCTTATCCTTAAGCACGAAAGCTGCTGCTTTAACGAAATCTTCAAGCTCAGCTGTAGTCTCCTGACGGGCAGTAAATTTAGCAACATTACCATTGATAATTCCGCCGCCTTTAGGGAAATATGGTGGATTACAAGTCACTAGTTCAACGGATTCCCTCTCCATTTCATCAGGAACATTAAGCACATCCATATGTTTGATCTCAATTCTATCCTGAAGGTTGTTAAGTTTAACACTATCACTGGCCATTGAAACATTGGTTTCAATTACGTCAATTCCTGTTATTCTTGCCCGAGGATTTTTGTAACTGAGGATAAGCGGAATTATACCGTTGCCGCACCCCATATCAAGAGCTGATTTGAACTTAATTTGTTTATTTGTGGCGAAATCAGCCAGAAGAACAGCATCTACTCCATAGCAGAATTCCTCTGGATTCTGAATGAGTTTCAGATCACCGAATCCGATTTCATCAGTTCTAAGTGCCATACGCTTCCCCGTTAGTCCTTCATCAGTTCCTTGATTTCCTTGAGAGTGTCCTTATCAAGATCGCTCAGATCATCATCTCTTCTCTTGCTGTTATTAGCCTTGTTCTTGCCAAAACGCTTGATTTCTTCCTTGCCATAGTTGAAGAATTCAGGGCTCAGCTTCTCTTCGATGCCCTTCTTCTTATCGCCTTCTTCAAGAATCAGACGAGTCTTAACTACGCTCTCAAGAAGATTAACGTCAACAACTACAGCCTTACCGTCTGGAGTTCTTACTCTTTCGCCAACAGCTGGCATACCCTTCTTCAGGTAAGTATAAACGTCGTTTTCAAACTTAAGGCAACACATGAGTCTACCGCACATGCCTGAAATCTTAGAAGGGTTAAGTGACAGGTTCTGAACCTTAGCCATCTTAATTGATACTGGTTCGAAATCTCTAAGCCAAGTATTACAGCAAAGTCCTCTACCGCAGCTGCCAACTCCACCCAGCATCTTAGCTTCATCTCTAACACCAATCTGTCTCAGTTCAATACGCATTCTGAATACTGCAGCCAGATCCTTAACCAGTTCTCTGAAGTCAACTCTGCCATCTGCAGTGAAGTAGAATACTACCTTACTGTTATCAAAAGTATATTCAACGTCAATCAGCTTCATTTCAAGTCCGTGAGCGTCAATCTTCTCCTGACAGATTCTCAGAGTTTCATCTCTCTTCGCCAGGTTTTCCTCGTGTTTAGCCTTGTCCTTGTCATTAGCGATTCTGATAATGTTCTTGAGAGGCGCTACCAGTTCTGATTCATCGATTTCAGTAATGCCCATTGTTACACTACCGAATTCCAGACCTCTAGCAGTCTCAACGATAACATTATCACCAGCCTGAACATCTACATTGCCAGGGCTGAAATAATATAATTTACCGGCATCCTTAAACTTGACACCTACTACATCAATCATGATTATCCTCCGATTTTTATAATTAAATTCTTAATGGCTGTAGCTGGAGAAACACCGATTCTGATGTCCTCAGAAGCAATCTCAACCAAATGAATGTTATTCACTATATCTTCTGTTTTAATGCTGGTAACCTTGCCTGCGCCGCCAACCAGCATATCTCTATATACAACTTCCATGCTATCAAGGAGCGCCTTAACCTTCTCCTTATCCCTGGCGAATCCAGAAACCTTCTGGTACATCGCGAAGAATGTAGCACGGCTGATGCCCATATCAACCAGTTCCTTGGCAGTATCCATCATGAAATCATAATTCTCGCTGCCGAAATGATTGATTCTAAACTTAACACATCTAGACCTTATAGTCTGCTCCAGATTCTCCATGTTCTCAGAAAGAAGAATGAGAACTGAGTCGCCAGGTGGCTCCTCAAGAGTCTTAAGCAGTCTGTTCTGAGCCTGCTTAGTCATGGTATCAGCGTTCTCGATGATAACCACGTGGCGTGCTCCGAACGGCTTAGTCTTAATCTGCTCCTGCATGGCCTCAACCTTCTCGTTGATTACGTTTCCTGACTTCTCAGGCTCAACGTAAATCATGTCCTCGCAGTTGCCATGGTCGATCTTATCGCACATACTGCACGCTCCGCAGTTTTCTCCAAGGCCCTTAGCACACATGATCCCTTTCGCAAAAGTATCAGCGAACTTTCTCTTATCCAGCCAGCTGTCACCTTCAAGCAAATATGCATGAGAGATTCTCCCAGATGTTGTAATGTCGTTTAATCTTCTGACTAAACGCTCATTGTCCTTCGTATACTCAAAAATCATATATCTATAAATCTTCTAAACCAGGAAGTTCCTTAACTCTATTCAGGATTACCTGATGAATGTTATCAATAGTGTCACGTGCGTTTACAACAGCCACACGTTCAGGATTGTTAGCAGCTACCGCCTCATATCCCGCAAAGGTACGTTCGTGAAAATCAGCAGACTGCAGCTCGATTCTATCAAGCTCACGGTCAGCGATTCTCTTCTGACCGCCTTCTGGTTCTAGTCTTAAGAGGAATGTGAGATCTGGCATGTGTCCATCAATAGCATGCTTGTTAATTTCCTCTACAACACTTCCAAGCTGTCTTCCGAATCCCTGATAAGCAATACTTGAATCAACGAAACGGTCACAGATTACAATCTTGCCTTCTTCCATAGCAGGCTTAACAAGCTGTCTTA
>JAGHTQ010000102.1 GCA_018065295.1 Candidatus Colimonas fimequi
AGTCTCGATATCCGCTTTTTTGATCTTAATTGTCATTATTTGTCCGCCTTTACTAATACGTGTGGGAATACATCCTTAACGTGCTTAAGAAGAACGAATTCGATTTCTTCTCTGACAGCTTCAGGGATTTCCTGAATGTCGATCTCGTTGTCATATGGCAGGAGAACCTTACGAACGCCAGCACGGTGTGCTGCCAGAACCTTTTCTCTGATGCCACCAACTGGCAGAACTTTGCCAGTGAGGGTGATTTCACCTGTCATTGAGACGTCTTTGCGACATGGAGTTCCTGTGAGTGCACTAACGATTGCTGTGCACATAGTAACGCCTGCTGATGGACCGTCCTTAGGAACAGCTCCCTCAGGAATATGAATGTGAATATCGTATTCCTTGTAGAAGTTCTCATCGATACCCAGCTTCTTAGCTGCTGAACGGATGTAGCTGATGCCAGTTCTAGCACTCTCTTGCATAACGTCGCCCATCTGACCTGTCAGCTGCAGCTTGCCAGTACCTGGCAGCAGTGCAGTCTCGATAAAGAGTGTGTCGCCACCAACGATAGTCCATGCCATGCCAGTAGTAACGCCAACTTCAGTTTCACCCTTGATGATGTCGAATCTAACCTTCTTCTTGCCCAGGTATTCGCCAACCTTCTTAGGGCCAACGCTTACCTTCTTAGTGCTTCCTGTAACAACACCACGAGCTACCTTACGGCAGATGTTACCGATTTCTCTCTCAAGGTTACGTACACCAGATTCTCTAGTGTAGTAGTTAATAATATTTCTGATACCTGCTTCAGTGAAAGTAACGTTGCTCTTGCTAAGACCGTTCTCCTTGATCTGCTTAGGGCAAAGATACTTCTGGGCAATCTGCACCTTATCTTCTTCAGTATATCCAGATACTTCGATGACTTCCATTCTGTCAAGAAGTGGTCTTGGAATTGTACTTGTGCTGTTAGCTGTAGTAATGAACATTACCTTGCTAAGGTCGAACGGTACTTCAAGATAGTGGTCTGTGAAGTCCTTGTTCTGTTCAGGGTCCAGTACTTCAAGAAGTGCTGATGATGGATCGCCCTTATAGTCAGCGCCCAGCTTATCAACTTCGTCAAAGAGGAATACAGGGTTGTTAACGCCTGAATCCTTAATTGCACTGATGATTCTGCCAGGAATAGCACCGATATAAGTTCTTCTGTGACCTCTAATCTCAGCTTCGTCGCGAACGCCGCCAAGTGACATTCTAACGTATTCTCTTCCGATTGAACGGGCGATACTTCTTACGATAGAAGTCTTACCAACTCCTGGAGGACCAACTAAGCAAAGGATTGGGCCCTTCAGTGCTTCGCTCAGCTGAATTACAGCCAGGTATTCTAATACTCTCTCCTTAACCTTCTCAAGACCGTAGTGGTCTTCGTTAAGGATGTCTTCAGCCTTAATTAAATCGATGTTACCTTCGCTTGCCACGTTCCATGGAAGTGAAAGGATTGTCTCGATGTAGTTTCTGCTTACAGTTGCTTCTGCTGATGAAGGCTGCATCTTAGAGAATCTGCTGATTTCCTTCTCAATCTTCTCTCTTGTCTTGTCTTCCAACTCTAACTTAGCCAGCTGTTCCTTGAATCCTGCGATTTCGTCTTCAAGTTCTTCTGCTCCGCCAAGTTCTTCCTGGATAGCTCTCATCTGCTCTCTAAGATAATAATCTCTCTGGTTCTGGCTCATCTGAGTCTTAACCTTAGTTGAGATTTCCTGTTCGATGTTGAGAATCTCAATCTCCTTAACCAGGATAGCATTGATTTTCTCAAGTCTCTTCTTAGGATTCAGTTCTTCGATAAGAGTCTGCTTCTCTTCGATCTTAATATCAAGATGTGAAGCAATCATGTCAGCCATTCTGCCAGGATTGTCGATTGATACTACAGTCGCGAATACTTCTGGTGCAATGTTCTTATTAACATTAACGTATTCGTCGAAGCTAGTGAGAACTGTTCTCATGAGCGCTTCTGCTTCTGCATCGTCTGGGAATTCAGGGTCTTCGATACGTCTAACCTTACATCTGAAGTAAGGAACTTCAAACATAACGTCTTCGATAACGCCTCTTGATACGCCTTCTACCAGAACTCTGATTGCATCCCCTGGAAGCTTAAGCATCTGCTTGATCTTGCCTACAACACCGATTTCATAGAAATCCCCTCTTGTTGGCAGATCCAGGTTCTCATCGATCTGTGATGAAAGGAAAATGTGCTGACCCATGATCATTGCCTTCTCAAGGGCATTGATTGACTTCTCTCTTCCGATATCGAAATGGAGAACCATGTTAGGGAATACTGACAGACCTCTAAGTGGGATCATTGGGTATTCCTTAACGTTAGGATCATCATCTTCTTCAATCTCAACGTCGTCTTCGAGGATAGCGTCTTCAGCTTCTGCAGCTTCTTCAAGAGCCTTAATCTCCTCGATTTCTCTTTCTTCGTCGTCTTTTTCTTCTAATTCTTCAATAATCTCTTCAGGCTTTAATGTTTTATCATCCATAATACTGCCCTCCTTTATATGTAAACAGGCGACTTGTGAATCAAGCCGCCGTGTTATTATCTTATGCCGTTTCTTCTGTGAGTTCTTCTGTGGCTGCTTCTTCCTTAGCAACTAACATCGGTTCATTACCTGAAACGATAGTGTCCCTTGTGATAATGCACTTGCCGATATCATCTCTTGATGGCAGCTCGTACATAATATTTGTCATTGTTTTTTCCATTATGCCACGAAGACCTCTAGCACCTGTCTTCCTCTCGAGAGCCTTCTCTGCGATGGCTTCAACTGCTTCTGGAGTAATCTCCAGTTCAACTTCGTCCATGGCAAACAGCTTCTCGTACTGTTTAATAAGTGCATTCTTAGGTTCTGTAATAATCTCAATGAGAGCTTCCTTTGATAACTCTTCAAGGGTTACCAGCACCGGAAGTCTACCGATGAATTCTGGAATAAGTCCATACTTCTGCAGATCTTCATGCTGTGCAGCCTTGAGGATTTCAGCCTTCTCAAGTTTGTTCTTCTCAACACTTGAGTTAAAGCCGATAGTCTTCTCGCCCACTCTCTTCTGAACCACTTTATCAAGGCCATCAAATGCACCTCCGCAAATGAAGAGTACATTTGTTGTATCAAACTGCAGGAATTCCTGATGAGGATGCTTCCTTCCACCTTGTGGCGGAACATTGGCAACTGTTCCCTCGAGAATCTTAAGCAGCGCCTGCTGTACGCCTTCGCCGCTTACGTCTCTAGTAATTGATGGGTTCTCAGATTTTCTGGCTATCTTATCAATTTCATCAACGTAGATAATTCCACGCTGAGCCTTCTCTATGTCATAATCTGCAGCCTGTACCAGCTTGAGTAAAATATTCTCAACATCTTCTCCAACGTAACCTGCTTCTGTCAGTGCTGTTGCATCTGCAATAGCGAATGGAACGTCAAGAATCTTAGCCAGTGTCTGAGCCAGAAGAGTCTTACCTGAACCAGTTGGTCCAACCATAACGATGTTACTCTTCTGAATCTCTACTCCATCATCACTCTTACCGCTTCTGATTCTCTTGTAGTGATTATAAACAGCTACAGCCAGTGCCTTCTTGGCATCTTCCTGTCCGATAACGTATTCAGACAGAACGTCAAAAATTTCCTTTGGCTTCGGCAGTTCTTCGTGTGAAGGTTCTGTAATGGCGTCCTTAACATAGCCCTGCTTCTCTTCTGCATCCAGAATATCCTTGCAAAGGGCAACGCATTCATTACAGATATAAACGCCAGAACCACTGATCAGTCTCTCAACCTGACCCTGAGGTTTACCGCAGAATGAGCATCTTATTTCGTTGTTCTCGTCGTACTTACTCATTTAGTCTCCCCGTGCTATCTGTGGGCAATTACCTGGTCAATAAGACCGTAAGTCTTAGCCCCTTCAGCGTCCATGAAATTATCTCTGTCAGTATCTCTACTAATAGTCTCGATGGACTGTCCTGTGTTCTCGCTTAAAATCTTGTTCAGTGTTTCTCTAGTCTTGAGAATCCACTCTGCGTGAATCTTAATGTCTTCAGCCTGTCCACGCGCACCGCCAAGTGGCTGATGAATCATTACTTCTGCATGTGGCAGTGCATATCTCTTACCCTTAGTACCGGATGAGAGAAGTACTGCAGCCATACTTGCTGCCATTCCTACGCAAATTGTAGAAATCTCAGGCTTAATGTACTGCATAGTATCATAAATAGCCATACCGGCAGTTACTGAACCGCCGGGGCTATTAATGTAAATGCTAATATCCTTATCAGGGTCCTCAGCTTCAAGGAAAAGAAGCTGTGCAACGATGGTACTAGCAAGATCATCATTAATTTCATCTGCGATGAAGATAATTCTGTCTTTAAGTAATCTTGAATAGATATCGTATGATCTTTCTCCATTCGCTGTCTGTTCAATTACATAAGGTACCAATGCCATAACGGACCTCCTTCTTAAGTATATGGTAATGCTAAATTATTTAACGATTGCGTTATCGTAGATGAAGTCCATAGCCTTCTTGATCTTGATGTCGCCAGCGATCATAGCCAGGTTCTCAGCACCCAGTGATTCGATGATCTTCTCAGCTTCAAGACCGTACATCTGAGCCATTCTGTCAACTTCTTCTCTAACTTCTTCGTTTGAAGCTTCGAAACCTTCCTGAACAGCGATAGTGCTTACGATCATTCTAGTCTTAACTCTTCTCTCAGCGTCGTCTCTAAGTGAAGCCTTGAATTCTGCTTCGTCCTGACCGAGATACTGGAAGTATGTGTTGATATCCATACCCTGTGCTCTCAGCTGCTGGTCGAATTCGTTCATCATGCTGTCAACTTCTGTGTCGATCATAACTGCAGGAACGTCGATAGGGTTGTTCTCATAAACCTTCTCGATTGCTGAGTTCTTCATAGCTGCTTCAGCGTTAGCCTTGTGTTCTTCTTCAAGCTTTCTTCTTTCGTCTGCTGCCAGTTCGCCAACTGTATCGAATTCTGATACGTCCTTAACGAATTCGTCGTCGATTTCAGGCATTTCTTCTACCTTGATTTCGTGTACGTGGCACTTGAATACTGCTTCTGCTCCAGCCAGTTCTGCATCGTGATATTCTGTTGGGAATGTAACAGTAACATCAAGATCGTCACCAACGTTAGCGCCTACCAGCTGTTCTTCGAAACCTGGAATGAATGTGCCTGAACCTAACTTCAGTGGATATCTCTCAGCTGTGCCGCCTTCGAACTGGTTGTCACCAACGAAACCAGCGTAGTCGATAAGAACCATGTCGCCGTCCTGAGCTGGTCTATCTTCTACTGTTACCATTCTTGAGTTCTTGCGAGCCAGAGCCTGGATTGCAGCGTCAACGTCAGCATCAGTTACTTCCAGTTCTACCTTGCTGATTTCTACGCCCTTGTAATCCTTAACTTCGATTTCAGGATATACAGGAACTTCCAGAGTTACTGTGAAGCCTTCGCCCTTCTTCAGTTCTGAGAAGTCAGCTGTTGGCTGATCAATAACGTCCAGATCCAGCTGCTGCAGAGCTACTGGATAGTTAGCTGCGAACAGATCGTTAACTGCGTCTTCCCAGAAGATGCCTTCGCCGTACTTTCTCTCGATGATGCTTCTTGGAGCCTTGCCCTTACGGAATCCATCGATAGCGATGTTGTTCTTCTGCTTCTTGTAAACTTCGATTACTGCTGCTTCGAATTCTTCTGCAGTAATCTCCATAGTAAATTTAGCGATATTGTTTTCTTTTGAAATTAATGTTGCTTTCATGAATATATTTCCTCCTAGATTATAAACACATAAGTGCATATTATTATATCTCTTTCTCTTAAGAAAGTAAACCCATAAAACCAATAAAATAGAGCATCCCAAAGACTTGAAATGCTCTTGTCTACCCATCAATTACCTTATAACCTTATTACTTACCGTTTCTGATCATATCAATACCTCTAGCATACTTACTGCGCTCTGCAGTAACCAGATTATACTTCTCTGCCAGTTTATCACCAATTGTTACGAGTTCGTCTGTTTCGCCAGTGAACAGCTCAACTTCAACTTCATGAATTGGTTCTTCACCAAACGGTGTGATGATCTTACCACTATCGATGCTGAATTCGAAGATTCCAGTACCAGTATCGATTCTGAAGCTCTTCCTGTGGACCTGAGTCTTGATAATGCAGCCCAGTTCCTTACCACCAGTAATCGCCATGAGTTCGTCGCCGATATCACTCTGAGCGAAAATAGAAACGTCAGGTGTGCTATCGAATACAGGCACGCAAAGCTCTTCGCGGCTGTGAAGTGCTCCTTCATTAGTGCCCTTCCACTTAAGTGCGGCCACTAATCTCTCGCCTTCCTTCCTCACGCGATAAGCAATCATCTGCTTAGAAAGCGCATATTCAGCGGTATCGTAGTATCTTGCGTCGAGACACATTTCTTCTCTTGACTCTTCTTCTTCATACGCCTTGAAGAGTTCATTCTGCCAAATGGCATCTGCGATTTCTTCCGACGGAATGTCGAATTTAAGTTCAATTTCCATAACTTCTCTCCTTTAAAAATACCCCAAAGTATAATACACCCGCGGGAAAAGGAACGCAAGATAAAAATTTTCGCTTATACTTCAACTACTTCGTTTGCCATTGTAGCAACTACGATAGCCTTAATTGAATGCATTCTGTTCTCAGCTTCATCAAATACTACTGAGTGCTCGCTTCTGAATACCTCATCAGTAACTTCACGGATGTCATATCCAAGTTCCATCTGAGTCTTAGCAAGAACTGTATTAAAGTCGTGGAATGCAGGCAGGCAGTGGAGGAACTTAACGTCCGGATTACCTGTAGCTTCCAGCATCTCCATAGTGATCTTATATGGGCTAAGCATTGCAACTCTCTCGGGAATCTGGTCTTCTTCACCCATTGATGCCCATACGTCAGTGTAGATAACGTCTGCCCCCTTAATAGCAGCGATGTCTGATGAGATAGTGCATGTACCACCAGTTGCTTCGTTAACAGCAGCAACCTTCTCGATAACTTCCTTATCCATCTGTTCAGCCAGAACGTCAGGACCATAAGCTACGAAATCCATGCCCATCTTAGCGCAGCCATACATCCATGCATAACACATGTTATTTCTGATATCGCCAACGAATACAACCTTAACGTCCTTCAGTGGTTTATCGATATGTTCTTCGATTGTCATCATGTCTGCCAGAATCTGAGTTGGGTGGTCAACGTCAGTAAGACCATTCCATACAGGGATTCCTGAATACTTAGCCAGATCTTCAACCAGTTCCTGGCTATATCCTCTATATTCAATACCATCGAAGAAACCGCCCAGAATTCTAGCTGAGTCTTCAATGCTCTCCTTCTTGCCAACCTGTGAGCTCTTAGAATCAAGGTATGTTACGTGAGCGCCCTCGTCGTGACATGCAACTTCAAATGAACATCTAGTTCTTGTTGAAGTCTTATCGAACATGAGAACAACGTTCTTGCCTCTCAGCAGTTCGCCAACGATACCAGCCTTCTTCTTAGCCTTAAGCTTGTGGCCCAGGTCCAGCATGTATCTGATTTCTTCTGTTGTGAAATCCATTAATGTAAGAAAACTTCTTCCTCTTAAATCTACCATGTCCTAAATCCTCCATTTATTCTACGACCTTAGGTCGTTTCTCACCATGAAACTGATAATAGCAAACCTCAAGTCTGCCGTTATATAACTTACGACGTCTATTGGCTGGTCTACCCATAACAGGCTGCTCAGCCTCTTTATCAGTCGTAATCATGAACAGAGACCAGTCAGGGTTCTCTGCGAAAAATCTATTGTATGCAGCGTATATTTTCTCGATATCTTCCTTCTCACCGATACGCTCGCCGTATGGTGGATTGGTAACGATTATACCATTTTCGCCAACTGGCTTCAATTTGGCCACATCAAATTTCGCAAAAGTGATGCAGTCATCAACTCCCGCCTCCTCGGCATTAGCCTTGGCCGCATTAACGGCACGTTTGTTGATATCGGAGCCATAAATCTGCAGGTCGCAGTCGTAGTCGATGGCATCGTATGCCGCCTTCTTCTCTTCCTTCCAAAGGTTCTCGTCGATGAACTCCCACTCCTGAGAAGCGAAGGTTCTGTTGAGACCTGGCGCGATGTTTCTGCCGATAAGTGCCGCCTCGATTGGAATTGTACCCGAGCCGCAGCAAGGGTCAACAAGGATGCGGTCCTTGTTCCAGAAACTAAGCTGAACCATGGCAGCCGCCAGGGTTTCTTTGATCGGTGCTGCAACGTCTTCGACGCGGTAACCTCTCTTATGAAGGCCCGCCCCGCTGGTATCAACAGTCAGGGTTACTCTATCCTTAAGAAGCGTCGCCTTGACAGTGTAGAGTGCGCCTGTTTCTTCGAACTGGTCAACTGCGTAGAACTCGCGAAGTTTCTCAACAATCGCCTTCTTGACTATCTTCTGAATAGCCGGCTCGCTGTGAAGCTTAGACTTAACAGTAGTGCATGTAACTGTGAACTTGCCATCAATTGGAATCAGCTGTTCCCAAGGCACTGCGCGTGTCTGCTGGAAGAGTTCTTCAAACTCCAGAGCATTAAATTCAGCCATCTTAAGTAGCACTCTGTCAGCGCTTCTAAGCCAGAGATTTGACCTTACGATAGCACGCTCATCACCCATGTATGTGACCTTGCCGTCTTCAGTCTTGATAATTTTGTATCCGAGATTTTGAATCTCTCTCTTAACTACGGCTTCAAGCCCGAAGGTAGCCGTAGCTATTAATTCTAATTTCATTAAAAGTAATTTCCTCTCATTAATCGTTCAGGTATTCGCGGAACTTATTGCCCAGAACGTCGAAACCGTAGATGTAAGTTCCCTCCTGGTCCTCAGCGTACTGCCAGTACTTGATGAATGACTTGCCGTCCTCCTCCATAT
>JAGHTQ010000053.1 GCA_018065295.1 Candidatus Colimonas fimequi
ACCAAGAGGTAAGAACAAGAAGGAAGATTTAGAACTTGAAGCAGACCTCTTAGCGGATGAGAAGGAAATCGCAGAACACAATATGCTGGTTGACCTCGGAAGAAATGACCTTGGCAGAATCAGTAAGTTCGGAACAGTAGAAGTTGAGAAGTTCCATTCAATCGAGCGTTACTCCCACGTAATGCACATCGGTTCAACAGTTCGCGGTGAGATAAAAGATGAGCATGATGCCCTCGACGCTGTTAGCGCAGTACTTCCAGCAGGAACACTCTCAGGAGCACCTAAGATTAGAGCATGTCAGCTCATAGGTGAACTTGAAGGAAACAAACGTGGCATATACGGCGGAGCCATCGGATACATCGACTTCACAGGAAACATGGATACATGTATCGCAATCAGAATCGCCTATAAGAAGAACAACAAGGTATTCGTTCGAAGCGGTGCAGGCATCGTAGCCGATTCAGTACCTGAGAAGGAATATCAGGAATGCATCAACAAGGCGAAGGCTGTTGTAAGAGCACTCCAGATGGCAGAGGAGGAAGATTTATGATTTTGCTTATAGATAATTACGATAGTTTCTCATATAACCTGTATCAGTTAATCGGCGAGATCAACCCGGATATCAAGGTAATAAGAAACGATGAGATGACAATAGAAGAAATCGAAGCCATGGCGCCAGACTACATCATTCTTTCACCTGGCCCTGGAAGACCTGAAGATGCAGGCGTAACTGTTGAGGCTGCCAAGGTTCTCGGCAAGAAGATCCCGACTCTAGGTGTTTGCCTGGGACATCAGGCAATCTGCGCAGCCTACGGCGCTACAGTAACTTACGCTAAGCAGCTGATGCACGGTAAACAGTCAGACGTTGACTTCGATACAACATGCGAATTTTTCAAAGGCGTGCCGGCAGTCGCTCCAGTAGCTCGTTACCATTCACTTGCGGCAGATCCAGACACAATTCCTGACTGCCTGCAGGTTATTGCCAACACAGTAGACGGCGAAGTAATGGCCGTTAAACATAGAGAATATCCAATTTACGGAGTTCAGTTCCATCCAGAGTCAATCATGACTCCAGATGGAAGAACAATGTTAAAGAATTTTATGAGTTTATAGAGAGGTGTCTAAGATGATAAGAGAAGCAATCGAGAAAATTACAAACAAAATGGATTTAACATATGATGAAGCATACACAGTAATGAACGAAATCATGAGTGGTGAAACAACACCTACTCAGAACGCAGCATTTCTGGCATCACTTGCTACTAAGAGCACACGTGCAGAGACAACAGAAGAAATCGCTGGCTGCGCAGCAGCAATGAGAGATAACGCTATGGCAGTTGAAACTGGAATGGACGTATTCGAAATCGTTGGTACTGGCGGCGATAATGCTGGTAGCTTCAATATCTCAACAACTTCAGCAATCGTAGCTGCAGCAGGCGGCTGCAAGGTTGCTAAGCATGGTAACAGAGCAGCATCATCAAAGTGCGGTACTGCTGACTGTCTGGAAGCACTGGGCGTAAACATTCAGCAGAGCCCAGCTAGATGCGTTGAGCTTCTCGAAGAAGCTGGCTTTTGCTTCTTCTTCGCACAGAAGTATCACACTTCAATGAAGTACGTTGGCCCAATCCGTAAGGAACTGGGATTCAGAACAGTATTCAATATCTTAGGACCTCTCACTAATCCTGGACATCCTAAGATGCAGCTGCTGGGCGTATATGATGAATACCTGGTAGAACCACTGGCACAGGTACTCATGAACCTTGGCGTTGAAAAGGGTATGGCAGTATACGGCATGGATAAGCTTGATGAAATCTCAATGAGCGCACCAACTAAGATCTGCGAATTCCAGAACGGCTGGTTCAGAACTAGAATGATCAAGCCTGAAGATTTCGGATTTGAAACTTGCACTAAGGATGAACTTAAGGGTGGCACACCAGAAGAAAACGCTCAGATTACTATCGACATTCTTAAGGGAGCACAGGGCCCTAAGAGAAACGCAGTTCTTCTTAACGCTGGAGCATCACTCTATATTTACGGCAAGGCTGATACAATGGAAGATGGCGTTAAGCTGGCAGCTGAACTCATCGATTCAGGTAAGGCTTATGAAACACTGGAGAAGATCATCGAAGTAAGTAACCGTCCGGAGGCATAATATGACAATACTTAATGAATTAGCTGATTACGCTAAGGTGCGCGTTGCTGAGGCGAAGGCAGTTAAGAGTTTAGAGGAAGTTAAGGCCCAGGCACTGGCGCTGCCAAAGGGTGACTTCTCATTTGAGAAGGCTCTCCGCAAGGATGATATCGCATTCATCTGCGAATGCAAGAAGGCATCACCATCAAAGGGAATCATCGCCGAAGAATTCCCATATCTTGAAATCGCTAAGGCATATGAGGCGGCTGGCGCAGACTGTATCTCAGTTCTCACTGAGCCAAAGTGGTTCCTGGGAAGTGATCAGTACCTTCGCGAAATCACAGACGCTGTCTCAATACCAGTAATTCGCAAAGATTTCACGGTTGATGAATACCAGATTTACGAAGCAAAGCTTCTGGGAGCATCTGCAGTGCTCCTTATCTGCGCGATACTTACTGAAGCGCAGATTAAGGATTATATGGCAATATGCGATGAACTGGGCTTATCAGCACTTGTTGAAACTCATGATGCAGATGAAGTTGCTATGGCACTTAACGGGGGAGCACGCATCATCGGCGTTAACAACAGAAACCTGAAGGATTTCACAGTTGACACTGGTAACAGCAGAAACTTAAGAGCGCTTATTCCAGAAGATATAATCTTCGTATCAGAAAGCGGCGTTAAGACAGCTGAAGACATTCAGGGCCTTAGAGAAGCTGGGGCAAATGCAGTGCTCATCGGTGAAACACTTATGAGAGCTGATGATAAGAAAGCTAAGCTTAATGAGCTGAAAGGATTATAAATGGCTAAGATCAAACTTTGCGGATTATCAAGGCCAGAAGATATAGCAGTAGCTAACGAAATTATGCCAGAATACATTGGTTTCGTATTCGCAGCTAAGAGTAGACGATATCTGGATCCTGAGAAAGCGCGTGCGTTAAAGAAGGCACTTGATGGAAACATCAAGGCGGTAGGGGTTTTCGTTAGAGAAAATCCGGAGCAGGTGGCGTATCTTCTCAGTGAAGGCATCATAGATGTAGCACAGCTTCACGGCGGCGAGGACGAAGAATACGTTGGCAAGCTGAGGTCGCTGACAGATAAGCCACTTATTCAGGCGTTCAGAATTGATACGGCTGATGACGTGAAGAAGGCAGTTAAATCAGGCGCTGACTATATTTTGCTTGATTCTGGCGACGGGGGAACGGGAACTTCTTTCGACTGGAGCTTGATTAAGGATATAGATAGACCATACTTTCTGGCGGGCGGCCTTGATTCTGAGAAAATCAAGACAGCCTTGGAAATGCCAGGTTTATACGGACTTGACGTAAGTTCGGGAATAGAAACAGACGGACTTAAGGATCCGGTGAAGATGAGAGAATTCGCCAGATCTGCGAGAAACGAATAACGGAGGACGAGATGACAAACAAGAATGGACGCTTCGGTGTTCACGGTGGTCAGTACATTCCTGAGACACTGATGAACGCAGTAATCGAACTGGAAGAAGCATATAATCACTATAAGAATGATCCAGAGTTTAACAGGGAACTGGAAGAACTCTTTAACGAATACGCAGGTAGACCATCAAGATTGTACTACGCTGAGAAGATGACTAAGGACCTGGGCGGTGCCAAGATTTATCTTAAGAGAGAGGATCTGAATCACACTGGTTCACACAAGATCAACAACGTTCTCGGTCAGGCTCTGCTTGCTAAGAAGATGGGCAAGACTAGACTCATAGCTGAGACTGGTGCAGGACAGCACGGTGTTGCGACAGCAACAGCTGCTGCTCTTCTCGACATGGAATGCGTAGTATTCATGGGTAAGGAAGATACTGAGAGACAGGCTCTCAATGTTTACAGAATGAGACTTCTGGGCGCTGAAGTAATTCCTGTAACTTCAGGTACAGCAACTCTTAAGGATGCGGTATCAGAAGCAATGAGAGAATGGACTAACAGAATCGACGATACTCATTATTGTCTGGGTTCGGTAATGGGACCTCATCCATTCCCAACTATCGTTCGTGATTTCCAGGCGGTTATTTCGAAGGAGATCAAGGCGCAGATTCTGGAAAAGGAAGGAAGACTTCCTGACGTTGTTATGGCATGTGTTGGCGGCGGCTCAAATGCTATTGGAACATTCTATAACTTCATAGAAGACGAAGGTGTTAAGCTTATCGGATGCGAAGCTGCTGGTCGCGGCATCGATACTTTTGAAACAGCTGCTACAATCAACACTGGCAGACTTGGTATTTTCCACGGCATGAAGTCATACTTCTGTCAGGACGAATACGGTCAGATTGCACCTGTATATTCAATT
>JAGHTQ010000202.1 GCA_018065295.1 Candidatus Colimonas fimequi
GTATTGGAATGGTATTCCAGGACTTCAGACTTCTTCCTAAGAAGACTGTATATGAGAATGTTGCCTTCGCTATGGAAGTTGTTCATGCACCTAAGAAGCTCATTAAGAAGCACGTTCCTGTTGTTCTTGAAACGATGGGTATTGCTGATAAGGCTAATAAGTATCCAGATGAGCTTTCTGCAGGTGAACAGCAGAGAGTTGCTATCGCTAGAGCTATTGTTAATAGACCTAGAATCCTTATTGCCGATGAACCTACAGGTAACCTTGACCCAGACACTGCATGGGAAATCATGCAGCTTCTGGACGAGATTAACCAGAGAGGCACAACAATTGTAATGGTTACTCATGCTAAGGACATTGTTGACAGAATGGGTAAGCGAGTAATTGCAATTGAGAAGGGCAAGATTGTTAGAGACGAATTTGGTATGTATGGATTCGAAGAAATCTTAAGTGAAATCGACATGACTGCCGATACAATTCCTAACAAGAAGACATTCAGATCCAGATTCCTGAAGGGAGGTCAGAGATAATGGGTAGATTATTTTATACCATTAAACAGGCCATCCTGCAGGTTTTCAGAAACAGAGCCATGTCTCTGGCATCAATTTTTGCTATTACTGCAATGATGATTATTCTGAGTATATTCCTCATCGTAGTTATCAATGTTAATAGTGCTGCACAGGGTATTCAGGACGATTATGACTCAATCGAAATCTTCATGGATGATGCTGCTGATCAGGCGGCTGCTGATGCAATTATTGATGACATTAAGAACTTCGACGGTGTTGAAGATGCTTATTATAAGTCAAAGGATGAAGCGATGGTTCAGTTTAAGGAACGCTGGGGAGATAATGCTTATCTTCTCGACAGCCTTAAGGAGAATCCGCTTCCTAACTCAGTTGTAGTTAAGATAGCAGATCTTAAGAAGGCAGATAGTGTAGCCGAGCAGTGCGGAACATACGAAGGCATTGAAGATGTTAAGTACTACAAGGACACAGTTGATAAACTTCTTAAGGCTACCAAGTTCATTCAGACTACAGCAATGGTACTCATGATATTCCTTATCGTAGTATCAATTGTAGTTGTTTCAAATACTATTAAACTTACTGTATTTAACAGAGCTAGCGAAATCAGCATCATGAAATATGTGGGCGCAACTAACTGGTTTATCAGAGGACCATTCCTTGCTGAAGGTATTATCATTGGTATAATATCCGCTGCTATTTCTGTTGGATTATCAGCACTCCTTTATCTTAAGGTAACAGATATACTGGGTGACCAGATGTTCTCACTTCTGAACATGCAGATGGTGCCAGTTGAATTCCTGCTTCAGAACTTCGCATTAATCTTCCTGGCACTTGGCGTAAGCATCGGTGCATGCGGAAGCATTATCTCAATGAGAAGATTCCTGGATGCGTAAGTAGTAGGAGGGGCTGATTTGAGAAACAAGAAACTGGCAATAATAATTGCTATAATGATGGCTGTTTCCTTTGGCATGTCAACTGCTACGGTAAGCGCTAAGACGCTGGCTGAAGTTAATAACAGCATCAGAGCGAAACAGGCAGAGATAAGTAAACAGAAGGAAGAATCACAAGATCTTTCTAAGAAAATCTCAGGACTTGAGAAAGAGATTAAAGAAACTGAAGGTGACATCGAAGAACTTGAATCTGCAATAGTTGAAGCTTCAACTAAGCTGTCCAAGTTAAAGGTGGATCTTAAGAAGGCTCAGAAGGAAGTTGATCAGCAGAACACAGACTTATCAGCAAGACTTAGAAGCATGTATAAGAATGGCTCTGTTGGCTTCGTTGATGTTCTGCTCCAGTCAGGTAACTTCAGTGAGTTCCTGACAAATCTTGATCTGGTTCAGATGGTATACGCAAGTGACAAGGAAGTACTTGAGGATCTGCAGAAGAACCACGCTAAGATTAAGAAGCAGAAGAAGGAGATTGAGAGCCTTAAGGCTGAACTTGATGATTCCAAGGCACTTGCCCTTGAAACTAAGAAGGATCTTAAGAGTAAGAAGGCTGAAGTTGCAGAGAAGAAGTCTTCGGTTGACTCTGACATAGCGCAGACACAGGAAGAAATCGACGCTCTTGAGGCAGAAGCTCAGGCTCTTACATCTAAGATTCAGTCAGAAGGTAGTTCAGAAGGTACTTCAGAGTATATCGGTAATGGTCCTATGCTTTGGCCTGCACCTTCTTATACACGAATCTCTTGCTATTTCGGATGGAGAACACATCCGATTACAGGTAGGAAGAATTATCATGGTGGTACAGACTTAGCTGCACCTGGTGGTTCACCGATCCTGGCTGCAGAATCCGGTAAGGTTATTATTGCAGCATATCACTACAGTTACGGTAACTATGTAGTTGTTGACCACGGCGGTGGTATTGCAACATTATATGCTCATAGTTCCAAGCTCCTTGTTAAGAAGGGAGATTTCGTAACTCGTGGTCAGAAGATTGCACTAGTTGGTACAACAGGTAGTTCAACAGGAAATCACCTTCATTTCGAAGTAAGAAAGAACGGTGTTCGTGTTAACGGATTACCATACATTCAGTAAAAGGAAATATCGATGAGAAAACCTGAAGAAATACTCCAGGTACTTCTTAAACAGAGAGGTATCGAAGGAGAAGAAAAAATCAAGGAATTCTTATCGGCTAGACCACAAACAGCACATGATCCATTCCTGCTTCATAACATGGAAGCGGGAGTGGATTTGATTTTGTCAGAGATTGAAGCCGGTAGCAGAATTACCATATATGGCGACTATGATGCTGATGGTGTTACATCAGTATGCATTTTATTTAGCTTTTTAAGCCATTTAACTGACAACCTGAACTATTTCATACCATCAAGGTTTACGGACGGCTATGGGCTAAATAAGGACGCTATCAAGCGCATTAAGGACGATGGTGCAGACATGATTATTACAGTTGACTGCGGCAGCGTTTCTTATGATGAAGTTGAGTATGCTAAATCTCTGGGACTTAAGATTGTGGTCACAGACCATCACACAATTGATAAGGTTAAAGCAGACTGTATCGTCATTAATCCTAAGCAGAAGGAATGTAACTATCCTTGGCAGGACCTGGCAGGATGCGGAGTTGCATTCAAGCTTGCCCAGGCACTGAGAATGAAGACTAATCTGCCAAGAGAAATCTTAAATGACTGTCTTGATCTTGTAGCAATCGGTACAGTTGCTGATATTGTTCCTCTTGTGGACGAGAACAGAACAATGGTCAAATACGGCCTTCTCAAGATCAATTCTGGAAGCAGAATGTCTATTCAGAAACTTAAAGAAGGCATTTCTCTCAAAAAAGTAACGTCAGAATCCATCGCCTTCGGAATCGGTCCTCACATCAACGCTGTAGGAAGGGTAGCCAGTGCTGACGAAGCTGTTAAGCTGTTTCTTGCAGATAACCCGATTACTGCCCAGAGACAGACCATGCTCCTTAAGGAGAGCAATCAGAAGAGAAAGAACCTGCAGAACAAGTCATACGAAGATTGCAAAGGCATGATCGGTGACGATGATGACTTCATAGTTATTCGTCGCGATGACATACACGAGGGCATTGGTGGCATAGTTGCAGGTAAGATTAAAGAAGAATATAACAGACCTTGCGTCATCATAACTCCAACTGAAGACGGTAGACTTAAGGGAACTGGAAGAAGCATCGAATCCATCAATCTTCACGAATTTTTGAACGAATTCAATTATGTTTTTGATACGTTCGGTGGACATAAGGGTGCGTGCGGATTCTCACTTCAGATAGATAAATACGATGAACTTGTAAGTCTGATTAAGAATAAAATTGAAACTATCAAGAGCGAAAACCCTGATGTTTTCAACGTTTATAGGGATTACGACATGGTTATTGAGCCTGGAGAGGCTACACTTAAACTGGCTGAACAGCTTGAATGCATGGAGCCGTTTGGTCAGGCTAATCCAAGACCTAAGTTTAACATAGAGAATATTATGTTAACAAACCCTAGATTCATGGGTGAAGCCAGAAATCACGTTAGATTTACAGCTTTTAGTCCTGAATTTGGATCACTTAATTGTATATTATTTGGTAAGGCACAGGATTATGCGCATTTAATCGGAATCGATGAGCCTGTATCAATAATAGGAACTATTGATATTAATGAATTCAATGGTTCAAGAACTGTTCAATTTAGAGTTGAGGAGATTATTTAATGGAGAATAATACTAATACTACTAATACTAAATCAAGAACTATCTTAAAACTTTTAATCGGCTTTCTGGCAGGTATATGTGTTGCAAGTACTGTAATTGCGCTTCTGTTTTTCGGATTTGGTAATTTCACACTTGTTAACAAGGATGCATATAAGGTTCAGTCTGAGTTCTACGATGAGTACAAGGATTTGGCTTATGTAGACATGGCTGTTGACAATATGTTTTATCTGGATAAGGAATCTGATGATCAGGTGGATGCAGCCTGCAAGGCAGTTGTAGATTCACTGGGTGACAAGTATTCCGCATATATGAATCATGACGAATATGAGAGTTTCAAGACATCTTCTCTTGGTTCATATTCTGGAGTTGGCATAACTTTCAGTGCGAATGATGACGGTGACTATGTAGTTATTTCAGTAACTAAGGGTGCACCTGCTGATAAAATTGGTATTGAACCAGGAGATATTCTACTCAAAGTTGACGGTAAGTATTATGATGATCAGGACCTTTTCGCAAGCAAAATCAGAGGTGATAAGGGTACGACTGTTAAGCTTACATATTCAAGAGACGGCAAGACAAATACTGTATCCCTTGTTAGAGATAAAATTAACCAGGTCAGCGTAGAACATAAGGTTCTTGAAGATGGTACTGGATATATTGCTGTTTCTCAGTTTATTGATCTGACTGCAGAAGACTTCGATAAGGCTCTCAAGGATCTTGAATCTAAAGGATGTAAGAAGTTGATTCTCGACCTTAGAGATAACGGCGGCGGTTTAGTTGACGAATCAGTTGATATTGCCGATCAGTTCATTGAATCAGGTATCATCACTTATACAGAAGATAAGAATGGTGAATCTGAGAAGTTCGAAGCTAAACCAGGTGCAACTAAGATGGAGACAGTTGTCCTTGTTAACGAGAACTCAGCAAGTGCATCAGAAATCCTTGCGGGAGCACTTAAGGACAATGGTTATAAACTTGTAGGAACTAAGACTTTTGGCAAGGGTATCATCCAGTCAACAATAGAACTGGAAGACGGCTCAGCTATTAAATTAACCATTGCTCAGTACTTCACACCTGATGGTCATACAGTTCACAAGAAGGGTATTAAACCTGATTATGAAGTTAAGAATAAGGGTGATAAGGACGCGCAGCTTGAGAAGGCTGAGAGTTTGTTAAAATAATCAAAAGCCTTGATAAGCAACTCGAATAAGTGTTATAATTTAGTACACTAAAGTGACGGAGAGGTTTATTATGGGTTACGAATCTAAATTTAAGAGGGGCGACATCGACGAATTATTTAAGGCTATTCTTTCCCTTGAGAATGAAGAAGAATGTTATAGATTCTTTGAAGATATCTGTACTGTTAATGAAATTCATTCAATAGCACAGAGACTTAGAGTAGCGAAACTTCTTTCTGAGAAGAAGACCTATTCTGATATCGAAGCAGAGACAATGGCATCAACTGCTACTATTAGCAGAATTAACAAGTGTCTTGTTTATGGTGCTGAAGGCTATAAGATTGTTCTGGATAGAATTAAGGAGAAATAAGATACGGGCCTATGGCCCGTTTTTCTTTGGTATAAATA
>JAGHTQ010000125.1 GCA_018065295.1 Candidatus Colimonas fimequi
GATTCAGTGGTACACTTATCATCACTGGACCAAGAGCAGACGTAGACGAAGCAATCAAGGAGAATATTAAATTCTTCAGAGATTTTCTTCATTACAGAGTCTGCAAGATATCAACTAAGTAATCAGAATTTGAAGTACATTTACCATTAAGGAAGGAGGTAGAGCAATGGGACTTAGCCCATCAGAATTAAATGATCTTGAATTCCAGCAGGCCAAGCACGACTCTACTGAACTTCTTATTGATGGCAAGAGAGTCCGCAAGTTATTCCTGGCAGGCAGAAGTGAAGCTGGTAAGACAACACTTATCCAGGCACTTAAGGGAGCACAGATTAACTACGACAAGACTCAGTACATTAACAGCTGGGACCTTTTCATAGACACACCTGGCGAATATTACGAATCCAAGTATTCAGCATCTTCAGTAGCCCTTTGCTGTTTCTCATTTGAGAGCGACATCGTGGGAGTACTTGCTGGCGCTGATGAGCCATGGAGCATTCTTGGATACGGACTTCCAACAGCAATCAACAGACCGCTGATTGGCATCATCACTAAGGTTGACTCACCTAGAGCCAACGTGCCAATGGCTAGACTTTGGCTTGAGAACGCAGGCGTTCACAAGATTTTTGAAGTTGATTCAGTAACAGGTACAGGCATCGAAGAACTGCGAGAATACCTTTTCAGACCAGTTGATGAACCCATGAGTCTTGAAGAAGCCATGGCTATCCAGCAGTCCACTGGCAAGAACGAGTGGAAGGACTAAACGAATAATACGAACAAAAATAGAGGTCTCAAATTGAGGCCTCTTTTATTATGCTCATTATCAACGCCCCAAAATTACACGAATCTCTCAAGACGCTTAGTGAGAATCACCGCAATGACAATCTTCACACAGTCAGGAATCACGAATGGGAATACGCACATTCCAAGAGTTGCGCCAAGACCAATCGGGCCTGATGCCTTAGTGTAGAAGTACATGAACCACACAGTACCGATAGCGTAGCAAATTACAAGACCGATAAACATGGCAACGCCCAGCACAACCGGCTTCCTGCTAATCTTATCAGATGCAACTCCAACGATAATAGCCGTAACAATGAAACCAACGATATATCCTCCGAGAGGTCCGATAATTACTGCAGGTCCACCCTGAAATCCTGCGAATACTGGAACTCCAATAAATCCCATGAGAATCCAGCATCCGATGGATGCAACGCTTCTCTTAGTTCCCAGCAGTCCCGCGCAAAGAAATACAGCGAAAGTCTGCATTGTTACAGGCACTGTCAGGGGAATTGAAATCCACGAACAGATTGCAAGCAGTGCAACAAACAGTCCGCACAGGGCAATGCTCAGGGTACGATTTCTATTATTTTTATTGATATTCTCACTCATTTAACTAACCTTTTAATCCTTTAAGATATTCTTTCTGCTCTGGTGTAATTCGGTAGCTCTCTCTTGCCTTCTGAATTGTCTTCTTGTGTGTCCAATCGCCCAGCACGTGCTTCTCAATATAAGGAATTGTAGCATCCCACTGCTTAGCAAGAGCTGTTGCGAAGAACCATGCAATCATCATGTTTACATAGTATTCTTCAGACTTAACAGCCGCCACCATATCAAGATACTCACTTCTAAACTTATCGTCCAGATAAAATGACATAAGCATCTCTATGCCGAAACGAATCGTGTACGTTTCTGTACTACTCATCCATCTTCCAATCTCACCTATCAATCTATCCGTGTTCTTCTTAAACACCTTAGGACTTACCAGATCGCATGTTGCCCAGTTGTCAACGCAAGGCAGGAATCTGTCGATCTCCGCCAATACTACGTCGTAGTCCTTTATTTCGCAAAGGATAAAACCGTGAAGATTTCTCTCATCATAGTATTCATGAGGCAGGTCGTCCAGGAACTCCTGGTACTCACCTGACTTGAAGATCTGCTTCGCCAGTTTCCTAAGCTCTGGTGTACGCACACCAATCACCTTATCAGGGTCAACGCCAGGCATTAACTTGCAATGGAAATCCTTATATTTCAGATCCTGAAGTCCGAATAATGCTTCTCTAATTTCTCTCTTATCCACGTTAAGCACCTCCATTTAACTAACACAATTTTACATCAAATTCTATAAAAAACCAACCGTTCTCGTAGGGTTTACAATGTCACCATTTAAGTTGATTTTATTCTGATTTATACTTTTGGCTAGTACCAAAAAAGTGATACATATTTTATAATATAAAAACATAAGTATTAAGAGGATTGGAAAATGACAGAAGTATCTTTTTATATCGCTATCGCAATCGTCGTTACAGCGGTAAATCTGACACTATCAATACGTACTTTTAAGAACCCTCAGAAGAACACTAATTTCTTTGGCGGGGTTCTTCTTGCTGCGGCTTTTCAGGAAGTATTCTATACCCTTTCTCTTCTTACTACCGATTATTTCACTGCAAGTATGTTACTTGGAGCATTCTTCGCATCTGTAACAGTAATGCTGTTCCTGCTCATGGTCCATATCGATCTGGCAACAGACGCTAACATATCAAGAAGAATGCCTATGTATTTTATCTTTGGCGGTATTTCTTGTGCAGATATCATGCTTCAGATGGCAAACTCATTTAATCATCTGGTAATAAGCTATTCATATGAACCTGCCAACTCTATGCCATGGTCATATCATCCACACACACTCTATACTGCCCACCTTATTTTCTGCTATATTCTCATGGCGCATGTATTCCTGCGTATCTTCCATAAGATTATTGCAACTCCATCAGTTTATAAGATGCGCCACTACACTATTGCAAGTGGTCTGCTTATTGCTGTTTTATTTAACCTGGTATGCATTGTGTTCCAAAACCTGGGACTTCTTGACTACTCACAGATTTCCTACTGCATTATGGCGGCCATACTCTACTGGGATCTGTTCTACAATAACCAGAAATTCATGCTTAACTCCGTAAGGCAGATGGTATTCGACGATCTGGAGCAGCCTATTATCCTCTTCGGAGATAACAACATCGCTGCAATGTGTAACAGCCACGCAGCACTGCTCATGCCAGACTGGAACCCAAGAAGCAAATATCATATTAGCGAATTCCTGAAGCGATATGACTTCGATTCTCATCTGGAAGAAGCCGATACAAACACTCATTTCCAGTGGACTCGAGAAACATCAGAAGGACTTTCAACTTACAGAGTAGACTTTAACGTTCTCAAGGACAAAAAAGGCAAGGTTATCGGACGCCTCTTCGTTTTCACTGACACATCCCTCGAACAGGATCTGCTCACAGGCTTCACATCAAAGGCTGCCTTCGAGCGACATGTTATTGAAGACCCAGTCCCACCACTGCCTGCTGCAGTAGCGGTATTTGATATCAACGGACTCTCGATAATAAACAAGAAATATGGTAACGAAGCCGGCAACCAGTGTATCATCAAGCTGGCTGAGGCAATCGTTTCAAACTGTCCGGACAATACATTCTTCGCACGTCTTGATAGTGCTGAGCTCATGGCCGTTGTTCCTAACACGTCATCCTACCAGATGAAGCAATACATTAAGGCAATAAAAGTCGAAGCTGCCGTTAAATCCAGCGACATTCCATTTGACATTCAGAGTGCATTTATCATCATAAACGATGAATCATCCGATATACTTCAGGCTGTAGCTGACGCATCATTCAGTATGCGCTCGCGCAAGATGATGGACGGCTCTTCAGCCCACTCATCACTTCTTGATTCACTGGCACAGACGCTTCTTGAAAGTGACGATACAACCAAGGAGCACGTATACAGAACAAGAAAATACGGCGCTCTCCTTGGAGAGCAGCTGGGATTATCCGACCTGGATCTTTCTAACCTTTTGCTCCTTTGCTTACTTCATGACATCGGTAAGCTGGGTATTCCAATTGAGATTCTCAATAAACCTGGCAGACTAACATCTGCCGAGTGGGAAGTAATGAAATCCCACGTTGAGAAAGGATATCGCATAGCTAAGGCATCTAGCGAACTTGAAGGCATCGCCGAATACATCCTCCACCACCACGAATCGTGGGATGGCAAGGGCTACCCTGGCGGACTTAAGAAAGAGAACATTCCCCTTCTTTCAAGAATCATTGCTGTAATCGATGCATATGATGCCATGGTTAATGACAGACCATATCACAAGGCTATGGCTGAAATCGACGCACGAAACGAACTTAGACGCTGCGCCGGTACACAGTTTGACCCGTATCTGGTGTCTGAATTCCTCCATCTTCTGGATGAAACAAAACCTATTGAGGATACACCTAGCAAGCAGCAGGCTCCAGCCGAAACAGGCTCACCAGTTTTGCCAGAAGGTGCAACACCTCTTGTTAAGAAAGATACCGGAAGCACACGTGTATGGGACGTACGCAACAGTTCTTACCTTCTCGATGATAACAACCGAATCATCGCTATCGATGACAACTTCACAGAAATTACAGGTTATACCCGCGATGACCTTGAAACATATCAATTGACTCAGCGTGATCTGATACCTCTTGAGGATAGAGAAGAATATATCGCGAAGGCATCAGAAAGCTTATCAGATCAAGGTTCTGCATTCCTGGAGCACAGATTACGACGCAAGGACGGCTCAATTCTATACGTACTTTGCCATGGTCAGCTTAATTATGACGTTATCTCAAGGCAGACACTTTCACAGGTTGTCATTGTTGACGTCAATCAGTCCCAGACAATCACTCAGATGAAGGCAATAGAACAGCAGAGAATTAAGACAAATCTTGATCGTCTGGAATCATCCATAAGACAGGATCCAATGACTGGCATTCTCAATCATGCATCATTTATCAATGATTTCGAGACTCAGCTCATGCAGGGTCAGACCATGCTCCTGCTCCTTATGGACGTGGATTATTTCAAGCAATACAACGACAACTACGGTCACATTGCAGGCGATACTTTGCTTAAGAAACTGGCATCGGCCATGGAAATGTCATGTGGTGCACACGGCTTCGCCGGTCGTCTTGGTGGCGATGAATTCGCCATTGCAATCCCTATTGAAGCTTCAGTAGATGCCAGCGCAATTGCTCAGAATATGTCTGAAGATGTATTCAGGAACATCTCAAGAGAGCTTAGCAAGACCAGACCACTGGCTACAGTTTCAGTGGGTGCTACCCTTTCAAGTTATGACAACCGTCGTTTCCAGAGTTTATATCAGGTTGCCGATGAAGCACTGTACGCATCAAAGAAAGCTGGTCGAAATCTTATCACATTTAAATAACAACAAACCCGGTCGTATATGAATATGACCGGGTCTTTTTTAATCTTCTGTTATAAATTCATACGCTGGCTTATACTTCTTCTCCAGCCTCTCAAGATCCTTCTGACTTGGGTTTGGGATACGGCTAAGGTCCATATTATGCTCCATATCCGCGATTTTCACCACGCGAGCAATAGGATTCTTCTTCACCTGCGCAACGTACTCCATGTACGGCGTATCCTTATCATGTGTCATAGCCCTGAGAGCCTCTATTACTGGCTGCGGGAACACTTCAGCCAGTTCCCCGATAGTCACGTCAGTATCCTCACAAACATCGTGCAAAAGGGCCACAATCACTGCATTCTCATCATCTCCAACATTGGATGCCACGGTCATAGGATGGAGGATGTAGTCCGCTCCTGCCTTGTCAACCTGACCGGCATGAGCCTCCCCTGCAATCTCATACGCCTTCTTAACGAGTGGACTCATAGCCTTAAAATCTCTCATACTTATTCCTCCCAGAACAGTTCATCAAGAGTTCTATCAAGTTCCTTGCATATGGCTATGCAAAGGTTGATAGTCGGATTATAATCACCCTTCTCTATCGAGTTAATCGTCTGTCTTGATACTCCAACCAGCTTAGCAAGGTCGTCCTGAGAAAGATCCTTCGCAGCTCTGGCAGCCTTCATTCTTAAGTTCTTCATGAATCTACTCCTCTTCCTCAGTGTCCTCAAGTTCTGCTCTCTTATCCATATTGTCCTTGATGAAAACAGTTATCAATATGATTATAAGGAACACACCAACAGTCAGGTTAATCAGATTATCACTGATGAAACCGTCAATAAAGAATCCCTCTTCCCTAACTTCGTTAATGCCGATTGCCAGATTAATGAGTCCAACAATGCCAAAGAACCATTTATAACTCTTCTTGTTCTCATTTAGGCCCCAGTAAGCGTCCTTAATGATGCAGTATTCAACACATGCAAGTGCAGTAATGATCAATCCGAGAAATGCAACCATTCCTGTAGTCAATGGGAATTTAACACAAAGAATGTCAAACATCAAAACAACTACGAAATAACCCATTGCTGTATAGAAACCAACTGCATATCCCTTGCCGCGAACAATCTTCTGACGCTCATCGTATTTAGCTCTAGCGCTGCCGTCTGTATTCCTATTCTTAGCAAATATTACGATCAGAACGATAGCCAGTATAATACCAACTACGAAACCAACTGCCTTGCCAATTACAAACATATCCATATGTATTACCTCCTTACGGTATATTATCTCCTCTTGAAGCTAATATACTACTCGCCCGACATAATGTCAATTATATTTTACATTATGTCTCATATATACGAAAACGTGTCATTCTTTCTCGTCATTTACTTTTGGCAGATTAAGATCGTAAATGTGGGCAATAAGTCTTATGAAGATAATTGTTCCCATTGAGATAATCATCGCCTGAACGGTGCTTGCCTCCATTAATCTCATGGAACTGATATATGTCAGGCCGCAGGCAATAGATGCTGTAGCGTAGATATTTTTGCGAAATACAATAGGAACTTCTCGCGAGAAGATGTCACGAAGAAGTCCTCCGCCAACGCCTGTCATTACTCCTACGAAAATTGCCAGGAAGTAGTTATCGCCATAAAGCTCAAGGGCTTTCTCCGCCCCAACAACGGTGAAAATTCCAAGACCGATGGCATCACAAACAGTGATGAAATACCCTTCACCTTGGATAAACGTTCTTACACTCGGGATAAAAATTACGAGACTCGCGCCAAGACCAATGAGCGCATAGATAGGATTTATAAACATTTCTGGCGGGAACTGGCCCAGGATTACGTCCCTTACAACGCCTCCGCCCACAGCGGTTGTTATCCCCATAATACACACGCCAAAAACATCCAGGTTATTACGGATTCCAACAATAGCTCCAGTCAGTGCGAATGCAGCCGCACCAATTATCTGCATTGCAAAAATACCGTTAGTGATAGTAAACATTATGTCCTCCTTGCCGCTTGCAAAAAATAAAATAAGCAAGCTTATTAATATTAAGCTCGCTCTGTCCTTTAACCTGAAAGATGCTCGATTTCTCGATTGCTTCGTCGGTGCTTGCGCTTTCCAGAGGTTGGTCAGAATCCAGTCCTTTTGCCTGAGAGTATTACACCTTCGGCGGCCACGTACGCAGCTCTCTTCCGGATTCGTCATTCCATATTTAATTATATATGGGACATATCTATTTTCAAGAGCAATATAAAAAGGAATCACTTATAGGATTCCTTATTTTTGTTATATGAAGTTTATGCCCCTCTAACTATATACAGTGCTAGCAGTGCAACCAGGAATATTACGTTTACAACGGTAAAAATGAACAGGTACTGCCTCAGATGAGGATCACGGGTGCCTGCGTATTGCTTAAATGAAATCAGGCTAGCCATGGATGCGATGATTGTTCCAAGTCCTCCAAGGTTAGTTCCGATAATCAGACCTTCGATGTTGTCGGTGAAGTTTGAAATCAGAGTGCCGCCGGCACATTACTGATAAACTGGCTGGCGATAATTGCTACGATAACTTCCTTTCCCTCCACAACAGATTCAAGAATTCTGCTAACCACTTGAACGTGAGTCATGTTCCCTGTGAATATGAAGAATCCCATGAACGTCATGAGCAGTGAATAGTCCGCTTCCAGAATTGAATGCCAGCTATAAAGCAGTGTGATAATCAGTACTGCGAACACCGGAATATACCAGGGAATCAACCTTGCAACCGACGTCAAGCAAAGGATGAACAGGCAAAGATACGCCACCTTCCATTCCCATATGCTGTCATCGCCGGTCGATATTTCCTTAAGTGCTGATTCCGAAGCAACAGGCATCTTGTGATCCTTAATCATCACAAAGCAAAGGATGATCAGTCCCAGAGAAACCAGTGAATACGGGAACATAATCTGCACGAAATCGACTGCCGACATGCGGCTGATGCCGTAAAGATACAGATTCTGCGGATTACCCACCTGAAGAAGCATGCTTCCAAGGTTAGCCGCAACAGTCTGCAGTACGATTACCGGAATGAGCAGGTCCTCTCTATTGCATGCTGTCAGCAGCATGATTGCGAAAGGAACGAACGTTAGCAGTGCAACGTCGTTGGTAATAAACATGCCCATGAAGAAGCAAAGAAGAATCAGCACAGCTGACAGCTGTCCTGCGTTCTTAGTATGACGCAGCAACCTCTCGCCTATCTGCTCGAATACGCCCTGTTTCTGAAAAACCAGCATAATTACCATAAGGCTCCAAAGAAGCCCCAGGGTCTTCCAGTCAATATAGTCAACGTAATTCTTGTTTGGTGGCACCATGAACATTGACACGATAGCCAGAATCCATGCGCCCACAAGGACCACGTTTCTTTTAATAAATGATATTGTCTGCGTCATTAACTAGTCTATTCTCCCATAAGAAACGGTGAGCTTACCAGCTCACCGTATTACTATTTAACTTTGTGTCCTGAAGCCACTTCGAAGTGGTACTTGATAATACCCAGATCCAGCTTAGCCATGAATCCAAGACCTGCTGTAATCTTAGCGTCGTCTCCATCAAGAGAAATCTTGAACTTCTGCTGATTCATTGCAGTTGGTGCCAGCATTGCAGCCTCTACACCACGTTCGAACCATTCAGGAGCCATTGCCGGTTCCTTAACAAGTTTCTTACGCTCCTTGTTCTTGTGTGGTTCTCCAGGTTCATCGCCGTATCCGATAGCGATAACTATAGCAACCTTCTCACCATTAGCAACTTCAGATCTGCTTCTGCCCTTAGTCATTGCAGCCCAGCAAGTGTTGAGACCCAGTTCCTGTGCCTTAAGTACCAGCTTCTCACCGTAGTAACCGCACTTCTCATCAAGGTCCTTACCCTTCTTGCCAGCAACTGAAATGTAGTTATTAACGTTCTGGAACCATCCATAATGAGTAAGGAAGTTGTTAAAGCAGTCAGGTTCATCGTACATCATCTGAATACTAAGACCGCTCTCCTCATTAATCTCCGCGCAAAGTGCGTCGAGTACTTCTCTCTTCTCCTGCTCAATTGGCTGATCAGTATACTTACGAATACTGTGTCGTTCTCTCATTAATTCTAAAACATCCATCTTATACACCCCTTTATTTAATCACTTATTTATCCTGAGGAACTTCGACAAAACCGTCACTGTCGGCTTCTCCAGTTTCTACTGGTGCCTGCTGCTGCGGCACTACATCGATAACTTCCATCTTGGCAATCTCTTCTGGAGTCTCATTATTTCTAAGCTGCTCCAGTTCTGGAAGCTCTCTGGTTGCTGTCTTCTCTACCATCTTCGCCTTATCATGAGCTCTCTTGATTCTGAGAATTGAGCCTACGCACATTCCTAATAAAGCGATGCCACCGCCAACAGCAATCATTGACCATTCAGGTGGATTCACTTCGCCTGTCAAAGCATTGTTAGACATGCCGAAGGTAATATATTCAACCAGCATATACATTATACCCATGAATACAGGGATAATCCATTTAGCCCATCCGAAACTGTTTAAACGACCCATAAATAGAGCAATAACAAATCCACTTACAGGCATAACAACCCAT
Organism: Candidatus Colimonas fimequi; assembly: GCA_018065295.1. Taxonomy (GTDB): domain Bacteria; phylum Bacillota; class Clostridia; order Peptostreptococcales; family Anaerovoracaceae; genus Lentihominibacter; species Lentihominibacter fimequi. The sequence goes on from JAGHTQ010000125.1 coordinate 9,856, forward strand.
ATGAAAAGAATGTTAAATGCCATTTCCTGTTCGCTCCATCCCTTGATGTAGAACATTGCCAATGCTAATCCCCATATTGCCAGATAGACGATAAAAAGAATAACGCCTACCACCTTGCCTAATGTATTGGTCTTCTCCATAGTTTACCTCTCTATTTATCACTTACAGACTGATTATACCATCTTATAAAAAAACTATCAAAAAACGTCGCAGTTTCCTGCGACGTTTATTTGGCCATACCTTGTTAGTATTAGTCGTCGATTGATTCGTCTGTAGCTCTCTCGAAGATAGCAACTGCTTCTGCTGGTGGAGCTGGTGTAACCAGAGTAACAACAACTGCTGCGATGAAACCAGCAACGAAACCTGGGAACAGTTCGTAGATACCAGTGCTACCAAGAACGTTCATCCAGAATACGTCAACTACTGCACCAACGATAACGCCTGCACATGCGCCAGCGTAGTTAAATCTCTTCCAGAACAGTGACAGGAGAATTACAGGACCAAATGCTGAGCCGAAGCCGCCCCAAGCATTATCTACCATGTTCATGATAGCCTGTGCACCAGTACCCTGTGATGATGCGATCAGGAATGCGATTACTGCTACGATTACTACAACGATTCTGCCAACCATGAGGACTTCCTTGTCTGTAGCGTCCTTACGGATCATTGGCTTATAAAGGTCAGCTGTGAATGAGCTTGATGCAACCAGAATCTGTGAGTCTGCTGTTGATACTGCTGCTGCCATGATAGCTGCCAGAAGAATACCTGAAAGTACAGGTGGGAATAACTGTCTAGTAAGTACGATGAAGATTGTCTTCTGAGCACCAACTGTCAGAAGTTCTTCAGCCACCAGCATTCTGCCCATGTATGCGATAATGCAAGCAGCACCCAGTGTAAGAACTACCCAGATGATAGCTACTGTAGCACTCTTCTTAATCATTGATGGCTTCTCAATTGACATGAATCTTACCAGAATGTGTGGCATACCGAAGTAACCAAGACCCCAAGCAAGACCTGATACGATATCCTGCCAGCTTGATGAGAAGAGGCCAGTACCGAATGCACATTCTACTTCAGCGCCATTAGCATCTGTATAAGTGTAAACGTTGTCCAGCAGAGCTGTATCCAGGTTCTGTGTAGCAACGATTACGATAGGAACTGCAAGCAGTGCTACCAGCATGAGCATGCCCTGGAAGAAGTCAGTCCAGCAAACAGCCTTGAAGCCGCCCAGGAATGTGTATGCTACGATCAGCAGTGCGAAGATAATCATTGCAGTCTGGTCACTGATGCTAGTGAACAGCTGAGTGAATACTGTAGCACCTGATACGAATGCACTTGCAACGTATACTGTGAAGAATACCAGGAAGATGATTGCACATGCAATCTGCAGTACCTTTGATGATGTTGCGAATCTGTTTGTCAGATACTGTGGCAGTGTGATTGAGTCGTTAGCTGCCTTAGAGAATCTTCTAAGTCTCTTAGCGCAAAAGATCCAGTTAGCTGCAGTACCAAGTGCAAGACCGATACCAATCCACATCTGACCGAAGCCGAATGCCAGAACTGAACCTGGAAGACCCATAAGAAGCCAACCTGACATATCTGAAGCCTGAGCTGACATTGCTGTTACCCATGGTCCCATCTGTCTTCCGCCCAGGAAGTAGTCATCTCCACCCTTGTTACTTCCGTTGAAGAAGAATACAAGGCTTACTCCGAAAACTGCTACGAAGTATAGCATAAATACTAAAATTTCTGCGTTCATTTTATCATAAATCTCCTTTGAATTATTGCCTCGTGCATTATAGCATAACACATACTAGACTAAAATACAAACTATAGTATGTTCTTTTATAGACTATTCTATACATTGTTTGCCGTTAATTGTTTATATTTCAACGTTTTATCACTATACCATAGTTAATACTAAATAT
>JAGHTQ010000104.1 GCA_018065295.1 Candidatus Colimonas fimequi
ACTCCAATCTCATTGGCAATAATGCCAGCAAGTGTTGTCTTACCAAGTACTGGAGGGCCGTAGAAGAGAACGTGGTCCAGTGGTTCTCATCTCAGCTTAGCTGCATCAATGAATATCTTAAGATTGTTAGTCGCCTTCTTCTGGCCCACGTATTCATTGAGAGTCTGTGGTCTAAGTGTAAACTCACTTCTCTCTTCTCCGTGGCCAAGTTCTGCCGCTGTTATTCTCTCTTCGTAATCCATGCCGTAATCCATGATAGTTCCTTATCCTGTAGTTCTTCCCCTAAATCTATCTTCTAATAATCCTGATTAGAACAGGTTCTTAAGTGCCTTCTTAATGTATTCTTCAGAAGTAAGGTCATTCTCCTTAACTGAGGCTAATGCACTTGTTGCCTCTCCTCTGCTGTAGCCCAGAGCCTGAAGGGCTTCGATAGCTTCTGCTCTGCCGCTTCCTGATGGTGCTGATCCTGCTGCGCTCACCTGAGCCTCGCTCATAGCTGCTGCTTCGCCGCCATCAAGCTTAAACTTGTCCTTAAGTTCAAGAACGATACGTTCAGCTGTCTTCTTGCCTATGCCGTTAGCTCTAGTCAATGACTTGGAATCTTCGAATACAATTGCCTGCTGCAGTTCTTCAAGGGTGAATGCACTCAAAATAGCAATGCCAGCCTTAGCGCCAACTCCGCTAACTGTAATCAGCTTCTTGAATGCAGCCAGTTCTCCTCTGCGTGAAAATCCGTATAAACTGACATCATCTTCTCTAACGATCATTGTCGTGTAAACAGTAATCTCACTACCTTCGCTAGCAAGATATGCTCTTGAATTGGCAGGCACGAACACTTCGTATCCGATACCGTTAACATCTATTAAAATATATCCATCGCCCTTCTCAGCCAGGGCACCTCTGATGAATCCTATCATCTTCTATATAACTCCTTCAATCTCCTGTTAGTTCCTGCTGAATGTGCATGACAAACTGCTGCTGCCAGTGCATCGGCTGTATCGTCAGGCTTAGGAATCTCCTTAAGTCCTAGAAGTCTTGTGACCATGATCTGCACCTGCTTCTTCTCAGCCTTACCGTATCCTACCAGGGCCTGTTTGATCTGCATAGGTGTATATTCAGCAATCTCAAGTCCGCCCTTAGCGCATGCCAGAATAGCTATTCCTCTAGCTTCGCCTACCATAATGGCCGTCTTAGCATTGTTGTTAAAGAACAGTTCTTCTATGGATGCAACGTCAGGCTTCTCTTCCTCAATAATCTCCCTAAGTGAGTCGTATAAGTGTGCCAGACGTTCCTCAATAGGCATTCCTGCATCTGTTGTAATAGAACCGTACTGACATACTCTAAATCTATTTCCAATTGTCTCGATAACACCATATCCCAAAATGGCGTATCCCGGGTCGATTCCCAGTATCTTCATATTTCTAGCTCCTTATCTTGTTTAAGTATATCACGCGAACACACGTTCATCAAGAACAAATGTACACATTTATCTATCATTCGGATGTACAGAATCAGCCTTTCTATGTTATAATTACTTGAATTATCACCATTTCTGGAGGGAATTATTATGAGAATATCAAGACAGAACAAAATACTTGAACTTATAGAGACTCATGAAATCGAAACACAGGATAAACTGGCGTCACTTCTTCGCGATTACGGCTATGAAGTAACTCAGGCTACAATTTCAAGAGACATTAAGGAACTTCAGCTGGTGAAGACTTTATCAGCTTCTGGCAAGTACAAGTACGCTCCTTCATCAACAGAAGAACGCCCTGTTTCAGCAAGAATGGCCAACATCTACAAAGAGACTGTTAAATCAGCAACTTCTTCAGGCAACATCGTTGTCCTTAAGACTTTATCAGGATGTGCTGGTGCTGCAGCTGAAGCCCTGGACTCATTCGGAATTCCACATGTTATCGGATCAGTTGCCGGTGACAATACTATCATGTTCGTAGTAGACCAGGAAGAGAATGCTCCTATCGTTGTAGAATACCTTAATGACCTGATTAACATGAGCCATAGACAGGTAAGAGGATAAGATGATAAGACATATCAGAATTAAAAATTTCGCCACCATTGAGAATACTGAGATAGATTTTCATGATGGTCTGAACATAATCACCGGCGAAACAGGTGCCGGTAAATCCATCGTAATTGAAGCAGTGAGTCTGGCACTGGGTAGCAGAGCCGACACTGCTTTTGTGCGCTCTGGAGCAGATAAGGCCATCGTTCAGATGGTAGCAGATCTGGGTGATGAAGAATACGTTATCACCCGCGAGGTTTCAAGCACAGGCCGTAACGTTTGCAAGGTTAATGATGAGATAGTAACCCTTGGTAACCTGAGTAAGCTTTGCAAGAGCCTTGCTGACATCCACGGACAATACGACCACCAGTCACTGCTCAATCCTGAGTATCACATCGACCTGGTGGACCTTTATAAGAAGGACGTTATCTCCCCTGCCAAGGCTGAGGTTGCCCAGGCGTACGCTGAGTACACTTCAGTTAGGAGCGATCTTAAGAAGCTTCTCGAAGAACTGGCACGTGGCCAGAGGGAACGCGACTTCATGGAGTTTGAGCTCAAGGAGATTTCACAGGCTAATCTGGTGCCTGGAGAAGATCAGGTCCTTGAAGAGAGAATCGCAGTTCTTCAGAACAGCGAAGCTATTTATGCTAATCTTTCTGGTGCATATGAGGCAGCCTGCGGCGAAGAATATTCCCTTCTCAGCGGCATCAAGGGCATGACCGACATGCTGCAGCAGGTTTCAGGATACTCACAGCAGCTTCAGGACATTACCGACAGATTAAACGGCATCTACTATGATCTTGAAGATGCATGCTCATCCATTCGTGAGAATAGAGACAGCGTGGTATTCTCGCCAGAAGAACTGGATCATGCCATTTCTCGCAGTGAGATGATTAACCACCTTAAGAACAAACACGGTAAGACTCTGGAAGAACTCATCGAATACGCAGAGGAACTTGAATACAAGTTATCTAAGATAAACAACGCTGATGGCGAGAAGGCTGCACTTCAGGCTAAGCTTCACGAATGTGGCACCGCTCTTAAGGATGCTTGTGCTAGACTTTCACAGGCCAGACAGAATGCAGCTGCAGATCTTGAGAAACTGATTACTGAGCAGCTCCTTCAGCTTAATTTCAAGGATGCACAGTTTGCTATTCAGTTCTCACCTGCCCCTGTATTTACTGCTAACGGTAACGACAACGTTGAATTTATCATCAGCACTAACAGAGGCGAGCCTATGAAACCACTGAGCAAGATCGCATCAGGCGGTGAAATGTCACGTATCATGCTGGCATTTAAGAAAGTTATCGGTGACTACGATCAGATTCCTACTATGATTTTCGACGAAATCGACAGTGGTATCAGCGGTATTGCAGCCAGCATAGTTGGCCGCAAGCTTAAGGAGATTGCGGATACTCATCAGATTATCTGCATCACTCACCTACCTCAGATTGCAGCATGCGGCGCACATAATTACCGCATTGCCAAGTCATCAGATGATGAACGCACATATACTGAAGTAACTGCACTTTCTGATGATGAGAAGACATATGAAATCGCTAGACTCCTTGGCGGCGACAACATTACAGACACTACTTTGGCATCAGCACGCGAGCTGATGAGCGCTAACTCATAAACTGCGCACGATATAAACAGCTATTTACAGCGTTTGGGGGATTTCATAATCCCTTGACGCTGTATTTTTTTGCGTCTATTGCCTCCATGATCTTTTTCGCATTTGATCCACCAATTACCCGTAATGCATGATGTTTATCGGATTATGTGTAGTTTTGACTTTGTCATATGGCTTAAATTACACATCTGAATAAGTTTTAACTAGTTTTGGGTAAAAGTCTAGGTAATTGAAGTGTATTAGCCAAGCAAACTACCCGTAATGCATGCGAAGTGGAATGAAATGGGTAATCTGTATGCCCACGAGCAACTGAAATTACCCGCCAAGATAACAAATTGAAGTGAAACGGGTAATTGGACTACCCCAAACACATTAAACGGATGTATACAGCCAACAAAAAGCCCATTAAAAAAGGTGGTCAAATCGACCACCTTAATTAGCATATTATTCAGCTTCTTCTACTGCTGGTGCTTCTTCAGCAACTTCTTCTGCAGGAGCTTCTACTGTTTCTCTGATGCTCAGGCTGATTCTCTTACGATCCTTATCGATCTCAAGAATCTTAGCTGAAACTTCCTGACCAACTTCCAGTTCGTCATTGATGTTTGCAACTCTCTTATGAGCAACTTCTGAAATGTGTACGAGACCATCAAGACCTGGTTCCAGT
>JAGHTQ010000211.1 GCA_018065295.1 Candidatus Colimonas fimequi
ATAATACCACACTTGCGTTTGCAAGTGAATTACCTTATGGTCATACTATACTAAAAACGTCCAATTAAGTCAACCTCTTTTTCTACTAAATTAATAGGAAGGTGTGAGCGTTGCTTTTGCTTTACCGATGGCTGTAAATAATGTATAATGGAGTGTACGAATTCGAGCCAGAAGATCAAGCAGGAAGGAGGCTGTTATGAAGATAAGAAGACTACTTGCAGTAGTAATTACAATTACATTAACTCTTGTCATGCTTACAGGCTGTACTACCTTCGAGAACTTCTATGCTGCGTTCATAGATGATAATGCAACGAAGAATGTTAACATAACAATCGGCGTATATGAACCTGTAACAGGTAGTGAGAGTAAGCAGGCTGTATCCGAGATTAGAGGTATTCAGCTGGCCCACGAAGTATATCCGAATATTAACGGCAAGATTGTTAACGTAGTATATGGCGATAATGCATCAGATGTATATGCATCTGAGACAGCCATCAAGAATCTGTTTTCATATAACCCAGACGTTATTCTGGGCAGTTACGGAAGCGTATATTCACTGGTAGCAGGTCAGTATGTTAAGGATAACAAGACTCCAGCAATTGCAATTACAAATCTGAACCCACTTGTAACAAAGAATAACGACTACTACTACAGAGTATGTTACGTTGACTCAAATCAGGGTGATATCCTGGCAAGATATATCCTTCAGTCAGAAGGAATTGAGACAGCAGGTGTTCTTACTCCAGACGACAATGATGCGGCTCTGGCTATGACATCAGCGTTCACCAGCAGAATCGAAGCTGAGACTGGCAATGATGATGCGATTACTGCATATCAGCATTACAAGTCAGGCGACAAGGATTTTTCTGAACAGCTTAAGGCTATCAGAACTAGCGGAGTTAAGTATGTACTTCTGCCTGGTGACAAGAACGATGCGGTTAACATCATTAAACAGGCTAACAAGATGAACCTGAACGCAGTGTTCCTGGGAGGAACAGAATGGTCAACTGACGAGTTCAAGAAGATGATTGGCGATGATGCTTCACCAGAGAACATTGCATACGTAAGCTTCCTGAATCCGGATGCTGTAGCAACTGAGGTTGAAGCAACTGATGAGATGCGTAAGTTCCTTGATGCATATCATGCTAAATACGGACAGGATGCAATTCCAGACAACAACGTTGCACTAGGATATGACGCATACCTGATTGCGATCAATGCTGTTTCTGAAGCAGGACAGGATCCAACAGGAGAAGATATCAAGAAGGTACTCGATGGAAGACAGACATTCCAGGGAATATCAGGGGACATCAACTTTAATCATGTAGGTGATCCAATTAAGACAGCTTATATTAGTACACTTAAGGATAATGTAGAAACTCTGGTTTACACAGTTGAACCAGCACTATAATCAAGCGGTGTAGAGAATAATGATTTTTAATAAGGAGAGTTAAGATGGAACAGAAAATTATTGAAGCATTAGATCAGATTAGACCATTTCTTCAGAGAGACGGCGGAGATTTAGAGTTCGTTGAACTGACAGAAGATAATATCGTTAAGGTAAGACTTCAGGGTCACTGTGCAGGTTGCCCAGGCGCTCAGATGACAATCAAGGGCGTTGTTGAACAGATCATCAGAGAAGCTTATCCAGAAATCAAGGCTGTAGAATCAGTACTGTAATTACAGGAGAATTATATGGATCTACTCACAAGAGTGAACGAACAAATAGAAGCTAATAAGACAGAGATGCTTGCATCTCTGTCTACTCTTATACAGATACCTAGCGTTGCCGTTAAAACTCCTGGCGATAAGCCATTCGGAGAAGAGGTGCACCGCGCGTTCATGACTTGCCTGAAGATGGGTGAGGATGCAGGTTTTAAGACTTTTAACCTGGATAACTACGGTGGTCACATTGATTTTCCTGCTAAGGCAGACGGACTTAAAGAAATCGTAGGTATTTTAGGTCATGTTGATGTAGTGCCAGAAGGCGACGGATGGGATTTCCCTGCATACAGCGGAGTGATTACAGAAGATGCTGTCCTGGGTAGAGGAACTACAGACGATAAGGGCCCTATTATCGCTTGCCTTTATGCTATGAAGGCTTTAAAGGAATGCGGCTACGAGCCGAAGAGAACAATAAGAATGATTCTGGGTCTTGATGAAGAGACTAACTGGGAAGGAATGCACTACTATGTTGATAACATGGGTGAACTGCCAGACTATGGCTTCACTCCTGATGCGGATTTCCCTGCAATTCACGGTGAGAAGGGCATTCTTATTTTTGACATCGCCAAGAGATTTACAGGTATCACTGAGAAGGGTCTTGAACTCAGTTCAATTAAAGGCGGAACAGCAGCTAACTCAGTAGCTAATTCAGCCAGAGCCGTAATCCACGACACTTCAGGAAATGGATACGAAGATATTAAGAATCTGGTGGCTCTTTATAGAGATGAGAAAGATTGCAAGATTAACTGCCGCGGCGTTGGCAAGAGTTTCGAAATCACAGTTAAGGGTGTTTCTGCTCACGGTGCAACACCAGAGAAGGGCGTTAATGCAATAAGCCTGATTATGGAATTTTTGGGAAGACTCAATTTCGCTAACGACGACGTTAACGATTTCCTGGGATTCTATAACGACTGCATCGGATTCGACCTTCACGGCGAGAGAATCGGCTGTGAATTTAGCGATGAACCATCTGGCAAACTGGTTTGGAACGTTGGCAAAATCGAGATGGACAAGAAGTCAGTTCAGCTGACAATTAACGTTAGATATCCAGTAACACTTAACGATGAGGCGGTTTATACAGGCATTATGTCTGTTATCGATAAGTACGGCCTTGGCATTATGAAGGGCCAGCA
>JAGHTQ010000212.1 GCA_018065295.1 Candidatus Colimonas fimequi
ACTGCTAACAAACCGTCATTCGCGTGTCTGGCATCACGAATTCCTTACGGTGATACCATTACTCTAGAAAAACTGCAGATGGTGGAGAAGGGCGAGGAATATCTCAAGGCCATGGGACTTTATCAGTTCAGAGTGCGCGTTCATGGTAACCTTGCAAGAATCGAAGTTGAGCCACACAGAATCGGGGACGTTGCGGCTAGAGCGGTAGAAATCAGTGAATATTTCAAGGAAATAGGCTTCGCATATGTGAGCCTTGACCTTGGTGGATATAGAACAGGTAGTTTAAACGAAGTACTGAACATTCAGGAGGTATAGATATGACAATTAGTAGAGAAGCAGCATTTGAATTATTAAAGAAGCATAATAAGGATCCTTTTCACATTCAGCATGCCCTGACAGTTGAAGCAATCATGAAGTGGTATGCAAATGAACTTGGCTACGGCGACGAAGCTGATAAGTGGGGACTGGTTGGACTTCTTCACGATATAGATTTCGAAGAATACCCAGAAGAACACTGCATCAAGGCGCCAGAACTTCTTCAGGCAGGTGGAGTTGATGAGGATATTATCCACGGTGTAGTAAGCCACGGCTGGAGCATTACAGTTGACGTTAAGCCAGAACATGAAATGGAGAAGGTTCTCTTCGCAGCAGACGAACTGACTGGTCTCATCTGGGCATGCGCACTCATGCGTCCATCTAAGAGCACTAAGGATATGGAACTTAAATCACTTAAGAAGAAGTACAAGAACCCTAAGTTCGCAGCTGGATGCTCAAGAGAGATTATAGACAGAGGCGCAGAACTTCTGGGATGGGACATCGCTGAACTTCAGCAGAAGACACTGGATGCAATGAAGGCAACAGAAGATGATATTAATGCAGCAATGGCTGAATATGGAGGTGCTTGCTAATGACAATTGATGCGCTGAAACTGACAAATGAATTCGTAGAAATTACGAAGATAGATAGAGAAACTTATAATGAGCGTGAGATGGTGGACTACATCAAAGCGCGTCTTGATGGAATGGGATTTCAGGTAGAAGAAGATAATGCGGGTGACACTTTTGGTGGTAATGCGGGTAATGTGTACGCATTTCTGCCAGGTGATCTGCCAGGTGAGCCGATTCTTTTCTCATGTCATCTTGACACAGTTGTTCCAGGCAATGGCAAGGTTGCAATTGTAGAAGGTGACATCATCAAGAGCGACGGCACTACAGTCCTTGGAGGAGACGACCTTACAGGAATCCTGCCTATTATTTATGGTATTGAATGGGCAATAGCATCAGGTGAGCCAAGAAGGGATATAGAGATTCTTTTCACAGTGGCAGAAGAAGTTTTCACATATGGAGCTAAGGCATTCGACTATAACAAGCTGAGAGCTAAGTCGGGTTATGTTTTTGATATGGACGGGGCGGCTGGTCAGGCGGCAATTTCTGCACCTTCAATCATTCAAGCAAAGGCTACCGTTCACGGCAGAGCAGCTCACGCTGGTTTCGCATGTGAGGACGGTATCAACGCTATCGCAGCTGTAACTAAGGCTGTCAGCCAGATGGTCCAGGGAAGACCTGATCCAGACAGCACATTTAACGTTGGTACTATAGAGGGCGGTGTCGCAACTAACATTGTTTCAGAGAAGTGTACTATCAAGTGCGAAACACGTGGGTTCAGTCATGCAAGATGCGAGGAACTTATCGAGAATGCTCGAATTTTGCTTCAGAAGGCAGCTGATGAAGTTGGTGGAACTCTTGATTTTGAAACAAAGGCTGCGGTTAAGACATATAGCATAAGTGAAAATGAAACTGTTGTAGGAAGATTCGTCAAGGCTTGTGAAGCAGTTGGCATGAAGTCAGAACTGGTACGTACTTTTGGGGTAAGTGACGCCAATTACTATGCTGAGCTGGGCATCAATTGCCTTGTAATCTCAACAGGAATGAGCAACGTTCATTCAACAAACGAATATTGCAGTATCAGCAGAATGGTAAAGAACGCTGAGCTGGTTGCGAAACTTGTTACACAGTAAGATGGCGACAAATGCTGAGATAGTATCAAGGCTGGTTCGAAGTCACAAATAGAGTTATGAAGGCGCTGGGAATCATTTCCTGGCGCTTTTAATTATCTTAAAACCCAGTGATTTCAAGGGGTTAGGACGTATAACCCTATAACCCCGTAGGATTAGAGTAAAAATATTTTAAAAACTTGCTCAAAACCCATTGACACACCCCTATAAAGGTCATATAATCAGTACAACAAAACAAAACATACTAACCCTGTAGGAAATAGGGTAATAAATAAGAAAGCTACGGAGGAATTAAAAATGGCAAAGATTTACGAAGGAACAGTTGGACTTATTGGTAACACACCATTAGTAGAAGTTAAGAACATCGAGAAGGAACTTGGTCTTGAAGCTAGACTGCTTGTTAAGCTTGAATACCTGAATCCAGCAGGAAGTGTTAAGGATAGAATCGCTAAGGCAATGATCGAAGATGCAGAAGCTAAGGGCATCCTGAAGGAAGGTTCAGTAATCATCGAGCCAACATCAGGTAACACTGGTATCGGTCTTGCATCAATCGCAGCAAGCAAGGGTTACAGAGCAATCCTGACAATGCCTGAAACAATGTCAGTAGAGAGAAGAAACATCCTCAAGGCATATGGCGCAGAGATCGTTCTTACAGAAGGTGCTAAGGGCATGAAGGGTGCTATCGCTAAGGCAGAAGAACTTGCTAACGAAATTCCAGGCGGATTCATTCCAGGACAGTTCGTTAACCCAGCTAACCCAGCTGCACATGTTGCAACAACTGGTCCAGAAATCTGGAATGACACAGACGGCGAAGTTGATGTATTCGTAGCAGGCGTTGGTACTGGTGGTACACTGACAGGTACAGGGGAATATCTTAAGTCACAGAATCCTGATATCAAGGTTGTAGCATTAGAACCAGAAACATCACCAGTTCTTTCAGAAGGTAAGGCTGGCGCACATAAGATTCAGGGTATCGGCGCTGGATTCGTTCCTGACGTACTCAACACTGAAGTATATGACGAAGTTATCACAGCTAACAACGAAGTTGGTTTCGAATATGCTAAGCTCCTGGGCAAGAAGGAAGGTATCCTGGTAGGTATCTCATCAGGCGCTGCACTTTGGGCAGGTATCCAGCTTGCTAAGAGACCTGAGAACAAGGGTAAGACAGTAGTTGCACTTCTCCCAGACAGTGGCGACAGATACTACTCAACTCCAATCTTCACTGAATAAGATTCATGTGATATAATCTATCTAGAGGGTAGATTATGAAAGGAGATTCACATGCCATATTTAATCATTCTTGGTATTCTGGTATTCATCATTGGAGCTGTTATTTTCACAGTTAATAAGCGAGATTCGGATCATTTTATCGAAGAACAGATCAACCAGAAACATGTTCATAGAGAAGAGGCGGAGAATCTTCATACATTCAAGAGTGACCCAACAGGGGACAAAGAGAAATAAAATAAGGAGTCGGAATTCCGACTCCTTTTTAGTTTGATTTAATCCGCGTGTGCCAGTCCCATAGGAATCTGCGTGTGCCAGTCCTTCAGGTCTGGCATCGCTCCTATTACGGGCATCGCTCCTACTTATCGTACTCGCCATACTCGCAGCCAATATGTCCAACTGCGATATCATCGATGAGTTCCAGCTGGCCGCCCTTTACCTTCTTGTAAAGTTTAACGTTGCCAACTCCATTACCACCGTTCCACAGTCTGTTATGTCTCTTGCTGCCGTCAGGTGCTTCGTAGTTAACCAGGTTCATATCCTTCTTCTCACAAGTAATGTTAACATCCATTACTGCATCCTTGTTCTCCTGACGAACGTGCCAGATGATCTGAGTATCTGTCTCGTCGCTGTTGAATTCAGTCTTAGGAAGTGTCCATGGCTTAGAGAAGTTGAACTCGTATTCAGTACCTTCGTAGCAGAAGCTACTCAGGAGCTGACGGTTAAGTGCAACGAAGTATACCTTAGGTCTGCCGCCGCCAATGTCGAATACGCTGTTCATAAGGC